>JBBQCK010000067.1:0-8968 GCA_038318605.1 Tepidisphaerales bacterium
TTGCGAGCCGGATCACGCAAAAGCCCGCTCGGCCATGGGATCTTCCGGCCGAAGCAGCACGCCTCACCATGTCGCTCGTGCATCTGCGACGATGTTTCAAGCAAGTAACCGGCCAACCACCCCACCAATTTATCGTTGCCAGCCGCATGGAACTTGCGGCAACACTATTACGCAACGGCGAGCTTTCCCCGAAGGAAGCGGCCGCCCGTGCGGGCTACGTCGATATCTACCACTTCAGCAAGGCATTCAAAGCGTATTTTGGACTTCCTCCCGCAGCGTATCGCCGTAACGCGACCTTGTTCGCATCAGCGCCATCGCATCACCGAAGTCTGTGAACGCGCAGTGTCCTCCATGATACGCCTTGGCCCACTGACCCGCTCGACCCAATCAACGTACTTCAATAAACTGCCCTTCCAATGCACGCAACACCAAAGCCATTCAACGTTGCCGAAACGAGTTCTCAACTGATCGCGTTCATTAACGAACGCACCAGTGCAATTGTTGAGCGCTTTTACCCCGACCTTCGCCCGCCGGCTTTTTTTGCCGGGTTTCGCATCTCCACCGACGCCACTGCGGATTTGATCTACACACTGCATTACCTGCACAAGTTCGGCATCAAGGCCATTGGCCGGCACGAGATCGGCGACGCCATGCTCTCCCTCCTGCATCGCATCAATGGCGAACAGACAGAGACGTTCTATTCGTACCGCGTTGCCGAAGCGCTGATGCCATTCGGCAGATTCTCGGATAACACATTGCTTCGCGAATGCACGCCTGCTCAACGCGCCAATCTCGCGACAGCGGTTGATTCGACGCACATTTATAACCAGTATGGCAAACCCCTGGGCGGCCGGCCGAACAACTATTGGGGCGTGCTCGCACGCTGCGAGTTTGATCGCCAACTCCTCGGCCTGTTGGAATCGACGGCGATGTTCGATGAATCCATCGCGCGGGTGCGCGATGTGCTTTTCGACAACCCGGCCGGGTTCTTTGATGATTCGCGAACGCTGGATGGCCGGTTCGACGTCTACAGCTTTGACGTTCAGCTTTTTCTGGAACCACTCTGGCATCTGCTCGACGCCAAAAAGCTGCGACACAATCTGATTTGCCACACGCATCTTTTTGAATCCATCGCCATGGAAAACGGCGCCTGCGTTGCCTGGGGCCGATCGATCGGGGCATTATCGCTTTGCATGACAATGGAGTTTGCGGCGGCCGCCATTCGCCACGGCTGGACGAGCGATGTCCCGCGGATGCTGAGACTGCTCGCCAATGCATTCGAGCAATTTAAGACATGGTGGTCCGATGATCTGATCAACGCCCACCGGCACCGCATGACCTTCGGCTATCGCGGCCCGCATCGGCTGCTGCAAATGTCGCTCGACTGTCTGGGCAAACTCGCCTACGCCGCCAAAACGCTCGGCGATGCGACGGCAGACGCGACCGCCGAATCCGATCCCGCACGACTTTTTCCCAATCGCGATGAACGCATTGTCCTTCATCCTGAAAAGACCGCCGGCGTATGGATGTATCGCAACGACCACATCGCATTCCAGTTGCCCATGGTCAGTCCAGCGGAAGCCGATTACATTCCATGGCTTCATTGCCCGGACCTGTTCGAGAATCCGGTGGATTCGCAGATGATGTGCGGCGTTCCGCGGGTGATCGTCAACGATGCGCAATTCGCCTCCTGCGGCCTGCCGGCATCGGTCAAAAAAATTAAGGACGGTCTCGTCCTCACGTTCGACAAATTCCAGCCGATCAAAAATGCCCAAGGCAAACAGCCCGTCGAATCAGTTGCACCCCTGACTGCCACCCGACACGTCAAGTACGAAGTCGCCGGCGCCACCGTTCGCGTCGAGGAACACTGGACATTTCCCGGCGAAATACCGCAGGCCATCGCGATCGACATACCTGAAACGCGCCGGCCATTGTCCATCCGATGCGAGCCAATCGCGCAGCCGGCCGGTATTGTTCCCTCTTCCGTTGCTCCGGCCTTACCGGCCGCTTTTACTCCTTCTCCCGGTACTCCGGGGGAGGACACGGGTGGGGGCTACTCTGACACTCGTGCAAACAAATCCACGGAATCCGCCCTCGCGCCGCATCATTCCATCGTTGCCACGGACGGCATGCCCACCTGGCGCAGCTTCTGGGGTGAGCTTCGCAATCTTCATCAGATCAGCGTCGAACCGGCGAAGGAAGTCCGCATCGCATACGAAATGACGCCCGCATTGCGTGTCGCGCACGGACCGTCGGTGCATGATTACAACCGCGTGCTGTACGACGCCATGCATCGCAGCGAGCCACGTGCGGTTGTCGAAGTGCCGTTCAACAACGGACGTTGCCCGATTGCCCAGATGAGCGTCGAGTCGCTCGTCGCCAACGCCGATATCCTTCACATCGGCTGGCCAGAGCATCTTTTTTCCGCCGGCCATGTGGGCAACGTCGAAGAGTTCGATGAAATGTACGCGCGCCTTGTCGAGCAGATTGGCAAATCGGGCGTGAAGGTCGCGTGGACATTGCACAACCGCCGGCCTCATAACGAAACTGGCTGGCCCCGACCGCGCGCCGAGGCGATGTATCGCAACTGGGCCGCGATCACCGATCTTGCCATGCACCATTCGCATTGCGGTATGGAGCGCGTCGTCAATGAATTGCCCTTCAAGATCGGCTGCCGGCACATCGTCCTGCCGCATGCTCATTACGGCCACGATCTGCCCGAGGTAAACCGCGCGGAGTTGGATAGCAAATACAAACTGCCGCCCTGCAAAGTACGTTTCGGCCTGCTTGGACGATATCAGGCGGAAAAGCAGATCGAGCTTTGCATGCAGGCGTTCTCGGCCGCCGCCATGCCAGAGCAGCAGCTTGTTGTGACGGCCTATCGCGGTGACACCGTGCGTCCCGACGATCCGCGCATTATCTTTCTTCCACGCGAGAAATGGATGACTCGCGCGGAAATCATCGAGCACAATCTGCTTTGCGACGCCCTGCTATCCGCTCACAGCGGCGAAAACTATCTGACCAGCGGCCTGGTCGGCGACGCGATTGGGATGGGCCTGACCATGTTCGCGCCGGAAATGCCCTTTTTCCGCGAAATCATGGGCGAAGCAGCCTTCTATCACGACAACTCGATGGAGTCCCTCGTGCAGCTTTTCAAATCTGCCACGCCGGAGTCGATCGCGGAAAAAAAGCGTAGGTCCGTCGCGCTGCGTCCCACCTGCGATCCCAACACCCTGGCACACCAGCTCCTTGTAGCGTTCCGAGAACTGCCGATTCGACTGGGCGCATAAGCAGGTGCTGAAGCGTCGCTGTCTATTCGCCAAGCCTTTTGACTATCGGGCATGTGCTTTCGCTGATTCTGGCCGGGAGATTACTGCTTCGACGAAAGTTTAATACCGCAACGCGGCCATTACGCATTTTGGCGTGGGCCGGATTCTCTCGGCTCATTTCTTTATGCCCCCGAAAGCTGCAAAACAACCATTCTTGTGAAGCACATCCACGCTCTTGAACCCCACTTCCGCCAGCAGATTCAGTTGAAACATCAGCGGCCGGGGAGAATCTTCCTTATCAACGTAGGCAAACACCTGATCGCGGTAGGCGGCATCTTTCAGCGATTCCAGATATTTGCCGTAGCGCCGCCACATGATCGCCTGAATCGCAGGCAGTGAGCTTTCGACGAGATCAAATATCCAGATCGATCCGCCCGGCCGAAGCGCGCGATGGAAGACCGCAAAAGTCGCCCTCCATTCGGCATCGTCGCGCAGATGATGCAGAACGGCGGCCGCCAAAATGATGTCAAACCGGCCGTCACCCAGCGATGCGCTGCGCACATCCGTTTGAATTGGCGTGACCGTCCCCCTCGTTTTCTCATCAATCCGCGTGACGGCCCGATCGAGCATCGGCCGGCTCAGGTCGATCAGCGTGACATTCAGATCCGGGAGATGTTCGAGCAATTTCAGCGTGTAGTTACCCGCACCACAGCCGACATCGAGCAAATCGCGTGCGTGGGGCGTGCTGGCCGCCGCAGCCTCGGCGACCAGTTCCATCGCCAGCGGCGCATCGACTGTCGCGGACTGACCGGTTTGCAGATTTGAAAAACGCTCGACATCTGCGTCAAATCGTTGGCGGATTTCTTCGGGCGTGGACTTCATGCCTCAACGATAGCCGCCCGCGATGTAAAGCGATTCTCCCGTGACCCATTTGGCGTCGTCGGACGCCAGATAGACCACCGCCGGCGCGATGTCGTCCACTTCGCCCACGCGGCCGAGCGGCGTCTGCGCCAGCACCATTTTGCGGAACTCATTTTCCGGGTCGGCTGCCATCTGGTTGCCTTCGGTTGTCACCATGCCGGGGTTGACACTGTTCACGCGTATCTTTTTCGGACCGAGCTCGGCCGCGTGCGTGCGGGTGATCGAATCGACGGCCGCCTTGGTTGCCGCGTAAACCGTCGCCCCCGGCAGCGCCAGCTTCGCCACGACCGAGCTGATATTGACGATGCTGCCACCCTTATCGCCGAAATGTTTCACGGCCTCCTGCGTCGTCAGGATCAGGCCGAGCACGTTCAGATCAAACTGCTTGTGGTAATGTTCTTCGGTGATCGCATCAAGCGGCGCGAAATCATAGACGCCGGCGTTGTTGACCAGCACATCGACGCGTCCGAACGCTGATTGGGTCTCGGCAAAAAGACGTTCGATGTCGGCCTTCTTCGCGACGTTCGCCTGCACCGCGATTGCTTTTCCGCCGGCCTTTTTGATTTGCTCGACCACCTTATCGGCACCCTGGCGACTGGACGAATAGTTGACGGCGACGGCCGCCCCCGCCGCAGCAATCTGCCGCGCGATCTCAGCGCCGATCCCCTTGGACGCGCCAGTGACAACCGCGACTTTACCTTCGAGTTTTCCTGACATGATAATTCTCCGAGTTGGCGTTTGTTCTCAATCGACAAGTACAGTCTAGGCGCGGTGGCGGCGGCCGGGCGTTCGATCCCATTGAAGCGAGTCGGCGGCATTGGCATGTTATCCGCGTTTGCAGGTGAAATTGCAGTAACAATCGCGAAGTGGATGTTGCGAGAAGGCAGGGTGTCATAGGTCTGCGAGTACGCCGACCTATGACACCCTGCCTTTTTTCGCCATCGTGATTCTGGATGGCGCAGGTCGAGGCACGACTGATCCACGCCAGATTTATGTAAGCGACTGCGCGTGGTGACTCGTCAATCCGTCGCTTGCACAACCCCCATGCCCACCCAGTCAACTTCCGCGACCCCTGCTCGCCGCAGCCGACTCGACAGCATTGCCGCATGATGCTGGATGTGGCGGATATTCACGATCTGATGTTCCAAGGTGCCCATCGGATACCACGGAAACCCGCACCGCTCGGCCGAGAGATCGAGCGCATCCACACCGGCGTCGATCATCCGGTCGCAAATGCCAAGGTACGCCAAAACCTCTGGCCGCGTGTATGCCACACAAGCCGCCGGCGCGCGGCCGGATTCAGCAGGCGAGCGCTTGAAGTCCTGCGCCTCGTTTTGGTGCTTTTCCCACGGTTTAAAATCTCCCTGATCCTGTTGCAGATAAAAGTGTGCGTAAAACAGCGTGTGATACGCCACCCGCCAAAACGGCGTTTGTCCGTCGGCCGGATCGTTCCACAATTCATCCGGACACGCCTCCACCACAAGTCGAAGGGTCTTAATGGCGGCGTGATACTGGCTTTTAAGAGCAGCCTGAACCTTCATCGCTTCGCCTCAAATCTGGTCCGGCTTGCGGGCCATCTATTGGGTTTCGCCGTGGATCTCGCCATGTGTAGAGAGCCTGTTCGCTATTTTTGCATCTGCCCCCGGCTTCCCGCGCCACCCGCCACCGGTACCATCGACATTACTTCGACTCAACGACAATCAATATCTGACCCAGGATGGTCCACGTCAATCCAAAGGCCGCCATACAGCAGCCGGTGAGGATTGTTTGGAGGTTATCGACGCCAGCCGTTCCCGCAGTCGCCATCACAATTCCGACCCCACATGTCAGGAATCCCAAGCCGCGAACCATCCCGCCCTTGCCGACGGGTTTTGACGACGGCTTTGCAAAATCCAATGTGGGAGGTGCTGGTGCCATGGTTCTCCGTGCAGGGGTCACGTGCGTGGTCATCGACGGCCATCGCCGGCCATCCGGCGGCGACAACGCGAATCATAGGCAACCTACCACAGACAGCACGCCGGATCCGCAGGAAAATCGGCACATCACGCCGCAGAATGTTGCCTCGCCCGACAAATCCTTAACCTTCGCCCACGGGCAAGGCGTGAGGAAAAATTCGGTTCTACACTTGGCCGTCGCGTCAAACCAAAAGCCCCATCATCCGATCATCGATGGCCTTGCCGCGATGGCGCACAGCGCTGCGGCGGATGCCTTCGGTGACAAATCCAAAGCGCTCATACAGCCGGATGGCGGCCGTGTTTCGGTCATAGACCTGCAATTCAATCCGCGCAAGGCCATGGACGCGGGCCCACTCGATGGCGCGGGCGATCATCGCCGAGCCGACGCCTTTGCCGCGCCAATCCCGGCGGACCGACAGACCCATTTTTGCCATATGCACATCGGCACGACGCTGGCCGCCGGTCAGGTTCAGGACGGAAATGATCTGGCCCCGCGCTTCGGCGACAAGAAATACACTGTTGGGGCTGGCGGCGTATTGCCGCAAAATCCTGCGCTCATCCTCTACAGTCAGATCAAATTCGCCCGGCTCCAGCGGCAGATCGATGTCCAATTCTTCCGTGAGCCGGCAGACATGGGCGATCATCTGTTCGGCATCGTCCTCACTGGCGCCGCGAATGATGACGCCGTCGGGCGGCTGAAGGTCGGCCGGGCGCGCGAAGCGCTCGACGCCGCTGTCCGATCCACCCTCTCGGGGTGGGATCGACACATTGCGCGTCGGCTGGCGGCTTCGCAGGCGCTTGTCGTGCGATGTGATCCAGTCGCTCTTGCGAAGAATTCTTGCCGCCAGGGCATCCATGCGCGAAAGCATGCGCCTCTTTTCGCAATATTGGCGCAACCATGCACGGCGCTGGTCGTCGCTGACCTCCAGGCGCAATGTGCTGAACCAAAACTGCGCCAAGTCCTTGACGATCCATCTGGAGCGCGTCGGCCAGCCGGGAAGCCGCCGAACGCGCGCTGCATCGATTAGCCGCAAGTCAAAATGATCGCCGCCGGCCGCGGATGCCTTGGCGAAGAAATGACAGAGGTATAGATCGCGATGGTGCAGCCCCGCCTCGTGCAGCCGCGCCGTCAGATCGGCCGTCGGTTCCAGGAGCCGGTCAAACGCCAGCCCACGTTCGACCAGTTTGTCGGCCGCTTCGTAGCCGGCAAGATCTTCGGTGATGAGGAAGCTGCGCCGATCCGATAGCACGCCCCACGCAACGAGCGGGGCGGTCGGGATTTTCTCGATCATCAGCGCGCGATACCCCTGCGCCTCACCTTCGGCCGGCGTTTTTACGCCCGGCTCGGCACGAAACCGCTTGACATGCAGCCGGATCGATTTGCCGTGCGCCAGCGTCGCGTCCAATGTGCAGTTGTCGCGCTCCGGCAGCGTGCGCCACGGCACGATCCGTGCATCGCGGAAAACCCCGTCCGCGTCGAGACCAAGCTGGCGCAGCACCGCGTGATATCGCGAGGCGGCGTGAATTTTGCTGCGGCGCGCTTCGAACATATTGGAACATCCACCAGCGCCTCACCCCCACGGCGAGGACGATTCAGCGGCCGGCCTGCATGAACCGGCTGATACCCGGCTTGAAGATGACCTTGCCTTCAACGACCACCAGTTCCTCGTCCAGAAACAATTGCACGGCGCGGCTGAGCACCTGTCCTTCCAACTCCAGGCCCTTTCGCTTCACATCTTCCAGGGAGTCAGCTCCGACGTTGATGTGAAACACATCCTGAAGAATGACGGGGCCTTCGTCGAGTTGCTCGGTAACAAAATGCGCCGTGCATCCATGCACGCGCACGCCCGACTCATAGGCCTGGCGATACGGGGCCGCGCCCGGGAAATAGGGCAGGAGCGACGGATGAATGTTGATGATTTTATGCGCGAACTTTCGCACCAGCGCTGCCGGTAGTATGCGCATGTATCGTGCCAGGACGATCAGGTCGGGCTGCATGCGATCGAGTTCGTTCTCCAGCCAGTTGAAATGCGCGGCGGCGTTGTCCGGCTGGGCGGCGCTCCATGCGAACGCAAAACCCGCCGCGCGCGACTGCTGCTCCAGATCGGCATGATTCGCCAGCACCCCGGCGACCGCGCCCCGGAGTTTTTTGGAATGAAAGTCCGCGGACAGTTGCTCAAGGCAATGCGGCTCGCGGCTGACCAGCAAAGCGACCTTCTTTTCCCGCCGCTGGCTGTGCAGATGAACGCGCACCTCCATGTCGATTCGCCGGCCGAGTTCGATCAGCCCGGTGATGATTTCCGAAAGGTCGCACGTCAGCTCGCGCAGTTCGACGAGCATGTCCATCACAAAGAACCCGCGCACCACGCGCTGCTCGATGTCCTCGATGTTCACGCCGCGCTCCGCCAGGTAGGTTGCAAATTGCGCAACGACCCCCTTCTGGTCTTTTCCCAGCACGCTCACGACCGCCAGCACCGACTCAGCCACGCAATAACCTCCGACTTAAATGACTTTTGCCAGTGTACCCCCATGCCGCGCGCCGTAAAGACGCGCCCGCCCGACCCACAACCGCCTGAGATGCCGCCCGCTGGCGCGGTGGCGTCAGGCCGGCGCGCTGTTACACTCGGCGCAGCGTATGGCACACGACGTATTTGTCAGCTATTCATCGAACGACAAACCCGTCGCCGACGCGACCGTGGCCGCACTCGAAAATCGCGGACTGCGCTGCTGGATCGCCCCGCGCGACATACTTCCCGGCGAGTCCTGGGCGGGCGCCATCATCAAGGCGATCAATGGCTCGCGGGTCATGCTGCTCGTTTATTC
>JBBQCK010000068.1:0-8967 GCA_038318605.1 Tepidisphaerales bacterium
CCGCGATGGAGATCAAGAAGGGAATTGGCGTATCCCCGGGGGTGGTGATCAGCACGGCGATCGTGCTCGACGCCGAGGATCTTGCCATCCCCAAACGATTCATCGAGCCGCTGCAGGTGGACGCGGAGATTGCGCGCTTTCACGAGGCGATCGCGCGCAGCATTGCCGAACTGCAGGAGCTGCGCAACGGCGTCACCAGCAAGTTTGGGCGGGACATCGGCGGAATCTTCGATTTTCATATCGGCGTGCTGAAGGACCGCAGTGTGATCGAGCCGATCGTCGCTGAGATAACCAAGCATCGCGTCACCGCTGAATATGCCTGCTCGGTCGTTACGCGGCGCTATGCCGCGACATTTCAGGCGATGCCCGACAAGTATCTTGCGGACCGTGTCAAGGACATCTACGACATCGAGCGCCGCATCCTGCACAATCTGATCGGCCAGAGTCAGGAAAACCTGACGCGGCTGACCAGCGATGTGGTGGTTATTGCGCACGATCTGCTGCCCAGCCAGACCGCGGCGCTCGACCGAAGCCATGTCCGCGGCTTCGCCACCGACGTTGGCGGCCGCACCAGCCACACGGCGATTGTCGCACGCGCGATGGGCATTCCCGCCGTGGTCGGCCTCGGTGACATTACTCAGGAGGTCAGCGCTGGCGATTCGGTCATCATCGATGGCAACCGCGGTGTGGTGATCCTCGGCCCGGATGAGGAGCAGATTGAGGAATACCGCGAATATGAGCGCCGCCGCGTCAAGGCCGAAATCGTGCTGGCGGGCCTGAAGGACCTGCCCGCCGTCACTGAAGATGGCTACGCAGTGAGCCTTCAGGCGAACATCGAGTTTCCGGAGGAAGTCAACGGCGCCTTGGGCTCAGGGGCGCAAGGTGTGGGCCTTTACCGCACGGAATTTTTGTACATGGCATCGAGCGTCGAGCCGACGGAAGAAGACCACTATCGGTCGTATATCGATGCGATCCATCGGCTGGGCGGCAAACCCCTCGTCATTCGCACGCTGGACCTCGGCGCCGACAAATACACGCCGTCCAAGGCGCTGGCGCCCGAACGAAATCCATTCCTGGGCGATCGATCGATCCGAATGTGCCTGCACGATATCCCCATGTTCAAACGCCAGTTGCGCGCGCTCATGCGCGCCAGTTCCGAGGGCGATGTGCGGGTGATGTTTCCGATGATTAGCACCCTGATGGAGCTGCGCCAGGCGAAAATGGTACTGAACGACGTCACGGAGGAACTTGAGGATGAGGGCGCAAGTTTCCGGCGCGATATCCCCGTCGGCATGATGATCGAAGTTCCCTCGGCGGCCATCATGGCCAATCAATTTGCCCGTGAGGTCAATTTCTTCTCGATCGGCACCAACGACCTTATCCAGTACACCCTTGCGGTGGACCGCACCAACGAAAAAGTGGCCGGATTGTTCTGCCCGGCCCACCCGGCGGTTCTGAAGCTGATTCGCGACGTGATCCGCGACGCCCAGAGAAATCAGATAAGCGTGAGCGTTTGTGGCGAAATGGCGGGCGAACCGTTGTACACTCTATTGCTACTCGGATTGGGCCTGACGATTTTTTCAATGAACAGTCCGGACATTCCGGAGGTAAAGAAGATCATCCGCTCGACGACAATCGAGCATGCCCGCCAGGTGGCCCGCAAAGTGATGGGCTTTGACAGCGAGCGGCAGGTCATGCATTACCTGCGCGAGGAGACGCGAAAAATCGAACCGGATATTTTTTGAATCACCTATCTCCCCGGGGGCGCATTGCGTTTTAGGCCGCGCCGAACAAGGCGGTGCGGGGAATTTCTTTAGACCGAACAACGAACCTCTAACCCACTTATTTTCGCCTCACGACGACGCGCAATTGCGATCTGTCCCGGCCACGCCGGTGCTGGAGCGCCCGATCCAATGATGACGGGCGGCTCGCACCCAAGCCAGCGGACATCGATCTGGATGCGGCGTTGCCGCGGGCGGAAAACACAACGGAGCATTTTGTGACATCCAAGGACCAGAAATTCGTAATCCCCCGCCAAGGCGTGCGTCAGCAGCCCGGCCGCCGAACCCGCCCGCGCGTTGCGCCGAAGCCGCAGGCCGCGCCGTTGCAGGAAGCAACCGAATCGAAGTCATCGGCACCCCCGCTTGCGGCCCGTCCAGCAAGCGCAGATGCATGGAAGTTCGAGCAGGCCGGGGCACACGATGAGCGCGACGACCGGCCGGCGCACGAGTTGCGCGCCGTCGGCGGAAATGACATCGAAGGTCAGACCGACGATGAACATGAACTTGTCGCACGCGAACCGGATGCCGATGTGCGCGGATCGCTCTTTGGCAATGAATCCGTCGAAAACGCAAGTGACGAGCGCTTCGACGACGATGCCGTCGAGGAAGGAGACCAGGACGATATGCTCGCGTCACATGGGCGAAGCGATGAAGCACCGGCCGCATTCGACCCCGACGAAATGGACGACGATGCAGAAGGCGAGGCCGAAATGCTTGGCGACGAGCCGGCCGAATTTGGCAGCGAGGACGTTTCGGCGCGATCTGCCGATGACGACGAAGAGGAATCGGATGAAGAGACGCCAGGCAATGTTCTCGATCGGCCGCGCCCGCAGCGTCAACCGCCAGCGAGCCAATCGCGCCGATCGGATAGCCAGGATCGGCGTGGGCCAGGCAAGCGGCAGGGCGGTGGCCGGCAGGAAGCGCGTTCCGATCGTCCGCAGCAGAATCGTTCCAGCGGCGCGGGGCGCGGCGACGATGCTCGCCGCGATTCACGCCGTGAGCCGGCGCCGTCACGCAGCGCAACTAACAGCCGCTCCGGCGGAGCGGCGCCTTCGCCTCGCGAAATGCTTATCAACGTCGCCGAAGGCGAGGAATGCCGCATCGCCGTGGTGCAAAACGGCAAACTCGAAGAGCTCTATATGGAGCGCGCCAGCTCGACGAGCCACGTCGGCAATATCTACAAAGGCCGAGTGACCAATGTCGAGCCGTCGATACAGGCGGCGTTCGTCGATTTTGGACTTGGACGCAATGGATTTCTGCACATCAGCGATCTGTTGCCGACCTACTTTGGCCGCGCCGGCGAGGACATCACCGAATATGTTGGCCGAAAAATGGCCCGTCACGAGCGCCCGCCTATTCAGCGGTGTCTGCGCCGGGGCGATGAGATCATCGTACAGGTCATCAAGGAGGGCATAGGCACCAAAGGCCCGACGCTGTCGAGCTACGTCAGCATTCCCGGAAGATACCTCGTCATGATGCCGGGAATGTCGTCCAAGGGCGTGAGCCGCAAGATCGAGGATGAGGTTGAACGCCGCCGGCTTCGGCAGATTCTCGACCAGCTTCAGCCGCCGGATGATTGCGGATTTATCCTGCGCACTGCGGGTGTCGGCAAGAGCCGCCAGGAAATCGAGCGCGACCTCACCTACCTCACGCGGCTCTGGGAAACGATCAAGCGCAAGCGCGACAACAACCCCGCGCCGGTCGAGCTTTACGCCGAAAGCGATCTGGTGATCCGCACGGTGCGCGACGTCTTTACAAGCGATATCACGCGCATCATCGTTGACAACGCCGACGTTGAAAACGACATCACCGATTTCTTCCGCGTCGCCATGCCGCGTACGAAGGACATGGTCGAGCTTTACCAGGACACTGTCCCGCTGTTTCACAAGTACGGCATCGAGAAGGAAATCGAGCAGATGTACAGCCGGCATGTTCCGCTGGCGAGCGGCGGGTCGCTGGTGATCGACTCGACAGAAGCGATCGTCGCCATCGACGTCAACAGCGGCAAATTCCGCGATCACAGCGACGCCGAAATGACTGCGTTTAAGACCGACATGGAAGCGGCTGATGAAATCGCACGGCAGCTTCGACTACGCGATCTGGGCGGCGTGATCATCTGCGACTTCATCGACCTGCGCTACGAGCGCCACCGTCGCGAGCTGGAAGAACGCCTGCACGAGAATCTGCGGAATGATCGCGCCAAGACCAAGATGCTGCGCATGAGCCAGTTCGGCATCGTCGAACTGACCCGCCAGCGCATGCGACCAAGTCTGAAGCGGTCGGTTTATTTCGACTGCCCGCATTGCAAAGGCGCTGGGCTCGTCAAAACACCCGAAAGCATGGGCCTGGATGTGATGCGCCGCCTGGCGATCGCGGCCAGCGACAGCCGCGTGACGCGCGTCAACCTCACCGTTTGCGCAGAGGTTTCCCTCGTGCTGAGTAATCGCAAGCGATCCCAGATTTCGGCGCTGGAGACGCGTACCGGCAAGCCGATTTCGATCCAGCCGGATGCGGCTCTTGGCGCGGACGAAATCCGCCTCGAACTGTTCGATGCACGCGACGGTCTGGTGTTCCTTGAGGACCTTGGCATGACACCCGGCGGTGCGCAGCCGGCGCAGCGCGCGCCACTGCCGGTCGGCCGATCCGCCGGGCAGAGTGGCCGCGGACAGCAATCCCGCGCTGTTCAGAAATCCAGCCAGCCGGGTGAACAAGCACGCGGCAGCGAAGGCCGGCGCGACCAACGCGAACGCAGCGAACGCGGAGATGGCGCCGATGGCCGCCAGCCTCGCGAAACCTCGCAGCGCGGGCCGGCGGGACGGCAGAACCAGCCACAGGGGCGACAGAATCAGCCGCCGGCCCGGCCGTCGCAAGCGCAAGGCGGCGACAATCGCCGGCGCGATGGTGCACAGGGTGCTCGTGTCGAGCAGGGGCGCGACCAGCGCGATCAACGCAACCGCCAGCAGACGCCCGCGCGTCAGTCGGCCGGGCAGGACCCGCGGCAGGCTCGCGATGCGCAGAAGCAAAACCGCGATGTTCAACCGCAGCAGCGCGGCCAGCAGCGCGGCGCGCCCGAAGTACCGGACACGCGCGACCCGATTGACCGCGCACTCGACCGCGAGCTCGATCGCGCGGATGAAATGTACGAAATGGATCGCGTCGATGAACAGGTGGACGCCCACGAAGCTGAAATGCGGCAGGAGGCCGCCGACATCGAGGCGCCGATCATGCCCGCAAACCGTTCGCCATCGCAGCCGGTGGCGCTGCGCGGGCGCGACGAACCTGCGGATGTCGATGCAGAGGAAGTCCATGAAATGGCCGATCACGATGCCATTGAGGAAAACGAAGGTCAACGGCGTCGCCGACGTCGCGGCCGGCGCGGCCGCGGCCGAGGTCGCGGCAATAATGAGCCGACAGCCGACAGCCCGCGTCAGGGCGCACAACACGCCGGCGACCGCGATGAGCCACGCGATCCTGAGCAGGATGCCCAGGGGAAATCAGCGAGCGATCTAGGCGACGACCCGTCACCACAATCGCGTGCGGAATCGGCGATCCGGCCGGCCCGGCCGGCCAATCTGGCCGCTCGTCAGGCCGATGAAGCGGTCGATCCCGGCACCGAAGCGCCGTCGGAAGATTCGGCGACGCCCGCCCGTAAACGCGGCGGCCGCGGCACCTCAAAAACGTCAACCAGCAGGCCCAACCGGCCGGCAAAAGCAATTGCAAAAAGCCCCGCCAAGCCGGCTACGAAAGCGCCCGCCAAACCCCGTGCGCCGCGATCCGGCACGCGGAGCCGTGCGAAAGGCACCACGCCCGATACGGATTCGGCCGGTTGATCGCCCGCAAGTAATGGATCCGAAAATCAGCCCCGGCCTCCCCGTCGACAGAGGCCAGCGGGGTGTTGTATGCCGGCCAACCGTAGTCGGACACGCGCCAACCTGCGTTCAGGTTGCAGCAAACAGCCGCGTTTCATTGCGCCAATTTGCAGAGAATCTCGCACCCCTGCGCCAGCCGTTCATCGGTGGCCGCATAGCTCACGCGAAAATGCGTGTCGCGTTCGCTGAACACATTTCCCGGAATGACCAGCACATTGTTCTCGATTGCCTTCGCAGCAAATGCGCTGGCGGTCAGGCCATTGGGCGCTTTTGGAAACATATAAAACGCCCCGGCCGGGCGGCGCACATCGAACTGACGGCTGAGTATCTCATACGCCAAATCGCGTTTTCGTTCGTAGGCCGCGATCGCGTCGCGCATGTCCAGATCGAGCGCTGACAGCGCGGAATGCTGCAGCGGCGACGGCGCACAGACATAGGTGTATTGCTGCAACTTGGTCATCTGCGAAATAATGGCTTCAGGACCAATCGCATATCCAAGCCGCCAACCGGTCATTGCGTGGCTCTTGGAAAATCCGCGCAGCACGACTGTGTTTTGGAAGTCGCGCGCCGGCGACGGCAGCCGTCGGCCGGCCGGTTGATACAAAAAAGGCTCGTAGATTTCGTCAGAGACGATCAGCAGGTCATGCCGTCGCGCAATTGCAACGGCTTCGTCCACCTCGGTCTGACCCAGGACCATTCCGGTCGGGTTTGAAGGCGAATTGAGGATGAGCAGCTTCGTCCGTGGTGTAATCGCACGCTCGACGCGCTCCGCGGTGAATCGAAAATCGGGATAGCTGTCCACGGGGACGGCGATTCCGCCGGCCAGCGTCAGCAGGTGCTTGTACATCACAAAATACGGATCGAGAAAAACCACCTCGTCGCCCGGGTTAATCGTCGCCAGAATCGCGAGAAAAAGCCCTCCCGAAACGCCGGATGTAATCAGCACCTCGCCGCAATCGCGCCCGAGATCATTCGTGAGATCGGTGTGCAGGCGCTGTCGCAGCGAAGCGATTCCCTGTGTCTTCGTGTAGCGGTTGTCGCCGCGCCGAATCGCATCAATGGCCGCCTGCTTGGCCGCTTCCGGGACGTCAAAATCCGGCAGTCCGATCGAAAGATTGATCGGATCCTTCATCCGGGCGGCTAGATCGAATACCTTACGGATTCCGGATGCATCCACGCCAAGGGCGCGCTGCGAGATGAAATCTTCTTGCTTTCTATCCATTGATCCAGCGTAATCTGCTTGGACCGGGAAATACATCGCGTTAGCGCTCTGGATGTTATGCGGCGCCACCGCGAAGCCGCCGCAAAAGTTGGAGCACCTTTCATGATCCCACGATGGCATGCAACGAAGCACGCTCGGACGTCGCCGAAGGGGCACGTTCTGAAATTTCTTCCGCCGCGCCGGCGACTTGCGTCGCAGTGTTGTCGGGCAGCCGTTGCTTCGATCGTCATCACCAGCGCAACGCCGCTCCTTGCAGGGTACGTTGTGCGCGATGGAACGGTGGGGCCGGCCGGCCCGGCCGCGAAGGCGGGCACAACCTACCTCATTGGTGCCGCCGACGGCACCCGCGCGGGCGGCAATCTGTTTCATTCGTTCTCCCGACTCGACCTTGACGCGGGCGAAACAGCACATTTTTCCGGCCCCGGGGATGTCACTCACGTCCTGGCGCGTGTCACCGGAGGCCAGAGGTCCACAATCGATGGCAAGATTAAGTGCTCTATTCCCGGCGCGAATTTTTACCTGATGAACCCGGCGGGCGTGTTGTTTGGCCCCAATTCTTCTCTGGACGTTAGCGGAGCTTTTGTCGTTACGAGCGCCGATGAACTTCGACTCAAGGATGGCGGCGTATTTTCCGCCCGTCCGGTGCCCGGTGAAGGGCCGTTGCTCACAGTGGCGGCCCCGTCGTCTTACGGGTTTCTATCAAAGTCACCGGCCGGCATCTCCATTTCAGGGGCCACTCTGGCAGTTGAGGCGGGCAAGAGCCTCTCGGTGGTCGCGGACGGCGTGACCCAAACTGGCGGCCAACTTGTGGCGCCGGGCGGACGAGTCAATATCGTCAGCACCGGAGCGGGGGTGGTCTACACCAATGGCGGAGCGGCCATCGACGGCGACGGGGCATTCTCCGCAAAGAATGCCGCCGGCGTAGTTGAATTATCGGATGCCTCCATCGATGTGAGCGGGCCGGTCGGCGGTCGCATTTCCATGCTCGCCGGCGACCTCCGTCTTGTGCGATCGACAGTGAGCAGTCGAACCACCGGTGACATCGACAGCGGAGCAGGCATCGACCTCGCGGCCCGTGGCAGCCTCCTCGTCGATGGCGGTGGTCAAGCCGGCTCGGGGGTCTTCTCGGAGACCAGTGGTGCGGCGTCCGGCGCGGATATTTCACTCACTGCGGGGGAGATGCGCTTTATTGCCGGGGGCGGCGTCAGTTCATCCACAACCGGGGCTGGCACCGGTGGCCGGATTCGCATCCATTGTGGACGGAAGCTTCTCGTTGATTCGGGCGAGGGCGCAACCGCCCTCTCCAGCATTGAGTCGCTCACAAGTTCCGCGGTGGCAACCGGCCTTGGGGGAGATGTGTCCGTGGACTCCGACAGGTTGCTGCTGTTTAACGGTGGCGCATTGGTTACAGCCACCGTCGGCAACGCGATGGGTGGCGATCTATCGGTACTGGCCAGGATGGTATCAACACGCGGCCGAATGCTCGGTGGACCCGGATCAACCGGGGGCAACGACGCCGGCCTGCTTTGTCAGGTGCGCGAAGGCGGCAGTGCCAGTGCGGGCCGGCTCTCACTGCACGCGGACTCGGTGACCATACGCGGGGGCGGTCTCATCTCGGCTAGCACGTTCGGGGCGGGCGACGGAGGGATGATCAAGATGACCGCCCGCAACGTCAACATCGACCGGACCGGCTCGAAGGACAGCACTGGGATATTCGTGGGTGCCAGTGCAGGCTCGAAGGGAAACAGTGGCCGGGTGGAATTAAATGTAAATCGGCTGCGCATCAACGAGGGTGGACGAATATCGGCGGATGCCAAAGGAGAGGGCAATGCGGGCAAGATTTTCGTCGATGCCAAAGAGAGCATCGTACTAGATCAGAAATCACCCGGCCCGACTCTTTCGACCGGCATCTCTGCGTCGGTGACGAAGGCATCAAGCGCGGGAGTTGGCGGGCATGTATCAATCAAGGCCGGCAAACTGACAATCCGTAACACCTCGACGATCTCCGTCAGCACTAAAGGTCAGGGTGATGGCGGCGATTTGGTCGTGAAGGCGGGGACGATCAGCATTTATGGAGGCTCGTATCAGGTACGTA
>JBBQCK010000069.1:0-8944 GCA_038318605.1 Tepidisphaerales bacterium
ATGTTGACGCGCATCCACGATTCGCCGGTGCTGATCATGGTGCGCTGCACGGCGTCGTAAAGTTCGAGGGTTTTGTCGTCGAACTGATCCGGATTGAAGTTTTCTTCGGGATTGAAGATGGCGCGCATGCCGATGTGGCGATCCATCGATTCGCGCACGATGGCCAGGGCCTCGGAGACGACATCCACCATGGCGATGCGCCCGGCGGCGATCCCGGTGCGCAGCTCCTGCGTGCGGTCGCGAAGCTGCTGGTCGGTCAGGGTGATGACCTTTGCCTCGGCCTCACCGACGCCACGGACGAGCGAGCGATAGTGCTTCAGGAGGCGGTCGTTGCGGCTGCCGAAAATCTTCGTGAGAACCTTGCTGACGCTGGCGATCATGGTTGTGCTCCACGGATGGGGCTTCGTCGGCCGCAAAAGCGGCGGATGCGAAGCGATGCGAATGTCGAAGTTGCGGCCGATGCGGGAGTGCGTCCCGCGCCGCGGCAAGTCGAACGTGAATGTAATGAATCAAAACGCCTTGAACCCGATGAATCGATGCGCCCCGCGCCATCAAGGCGCGCGACATCAGGCCAAAGGTGGCGGGAGGCGAAACGCAAGAGGCGTGGGAAGCGCCGGCTCGACGAACGCGACTTGCGGCCCCTGCGCCGGGGCGGATGCGCCCTGCGCCAGAAGCGTGGGGCGGCGCTGCATCGAGAGGCGAAACTGCGCCGCATCGCGGGGCACGCGCTGGCGAAGCAAGAGACGCTGCCCGAGCCGGCATGCGACGGAACTGGCCCGCGGCGGAATCCCTTCGATCGCGGCCGGCCCGCGCGCAATGGCCTGATCGGCGCAAAGCGCCGTCGCCACCATCGCCGCAACCATCAGTCCGCGAACCTGCATCGCTGAATGACAGTATCCCCGATTTGCCCGCCATTCAAGCAGCGGTGGGGAGCCGGAGGGGCTCGAAATGTCAGGATTTCGCGGAGCGAGCGCAAATGTAGCAAGCGCATTTGTGAGGAGGAAGGCCGCCGAATTCGCAACAGGTTGCGCAGCGGCGCGTTAGTGGGCGCGATTTGCCTTTCATAGCGGGGCGAGCGGCGGCACAAACAATGGCCCGCCGTTTGCCGATTTCCACTCTGTACGTTTGCGCGCCAGGCGGTACACTCCAATGGTCATGTCCGTTCACGTCAACGAACCTTCGCTGTCGGTCAAACTGAACCAGCCGGACGAGCGGCCGCGCGATGTGCGGCGGCCCCCCGCCGCGCCGGCCGATCAGCCACTGAATTGGTTCGAGAAGATCGAATCGTTCATCAGCCAGCTTTCGGTTCGCAATAACTTCTGGCATCGCGTCTGTTCGTTCGTCTGGCTGCCGTATGCATTTTTGAGCGGCATCAAGATGAAGATGATGAACGCCACCACGGCCGGGGCGTCGGCGGTGCTTCCGTTTCATCGCTTTAATCGCAACTGGTACAACGCGATGGCCGGGGCGGCGCTGCTGGGCAACAGCGAAATCGCCGGTGGGATGTACGTCTTTGGCGTTTGCGGCGCGGATTACACAGTCGTCTGCAAGCACATGGAATATAAGTTTTTGCGGCCCTGCTTTGGTCCGGCGGTATATAAGATGACCCCGCGCGAGGATCTGCGGGCGCTAGTCACTGGGGGCGGGGAATTTAATGTGACGCTTGACCTGGACGTGCATCAGCAGCTTTATAAACCGCCGGCCGAGCGGCGCGTCGGAAGATGCGTGGTGACGTTCCACGTCACGCCCAAGTCGATGGTCAAAGCCCGCGTCGCCCGCAATCGCGATCGCGCCGAGGCGACAGCGCCGCAATGATTCCTGCCGCCGCATCCGCCATTGGCGATGAATCACGCGCCCGCTTGAGGGGTATGCGTGCTATACCTCCAAACCGCCGCCACACGGACTGCAAACGCCACCTTCATTCCGCCAAAATGCTGGCGGTGACGGTGAATATTTTGAATGTCATCCGTTTTGGCAATGCCCGCGCAGCCGGCACACGGGTTGGTTTTACAATCCGCCGATTGGCGGTATAGAAAGCCCATCGCCGCGCCCGCGCACGAATGTGGCTGCGGCGCCCGCGCCAAACCCCGGAGGAACCGACCGATGAACAGCGCCGCCCGCCGCCGTCTGCTGATGCCGCTTGCATTCACCTTGTTCGCCACGGCGCTGCCGGCGCACATTCTCCGCGCCGATGACAAGGCGCGTGTTACTGATACGCGGCCCAACGCGGACTTGAAACTGCCGGCGACGGCGCCTTCGACCCGGCCGATTCCGTCGATCGAACGCGTGATGATCATCAGCATCGACGGCCTGCGGCCTGATCTGATGTTGCGCGCCAGTACGCCGGTGATGCACGGACTGCTTGATCGCGGCAGCTACACGCTCTGGGCGCGCACCATTCCGATCGCGATCACGCTTCCTTCGCACACCAGCATGTTGACCGGTGTGGGGATGGAGAAGCACGGCATCGACTGGAACGCAGACGTGCCGCCGGAAATGCTGCGATATCCGAAGGTGCCGACGATTTTCGACGTTGCACATCAGTACGGCTATTCGACGGCGATGGTCACTGGCAAGAGCAAGTTTCTTGCCCTGGCGCGTCCCGGCGCGATCGACCATGTGGTACTTCCCGACACGCCCAAGGGAACCGACGCCGATGTCGCCAAAGGCGCGGCCGAAGTGATTCGCAAATACAGGCCGCAGGTGATGTTCGTGCATTTCCCCGGCGTGGACACCGCCGGCCACGCCAAGGGATGGGCCAGCGACGAGCAGATGGCGACGATCGAGAAAGTGGATGCGGGCGTTGGGCAGGTGCTGGCGGCAATGAATGATGCAAAACTGTCGGATTCGACGCTGCTGATCGTCAGCGCCGACCACGGCGGCGCGGGAGGCGGCCATGGCGCGGGCGACGCCCGCTCGCTGCACATCCCATGGATCGCGGTCGGCCCGGGGATTCGCAAGGGCTACGACCTGACCCGCGTGCGCGATTTGAATGTGAACACCGTCGATACGTTCGCCACCGCGTGCTACGTCATGGGCATCCGGCTGCCCGAAGGATGCGAAGGCAAGCCTGTGCAGCCCATCTTCGAACGTGCGGAGCTGATCAAGGAAATCGGGAAGTAAGCCGCGACGGCGCTTCTGAAACGTGAAGATGTAAAACGCGAACAGGGTGGCGCTTACTTGTAACCAGCAACGTATTCCACCTGCTGGTTACTGCTTACCGCCTGCCGCGAACACTATCGCTGATACAGCGGCAGATAATGATATGGCATGGCGAGGATTGTGGTGTAGACGGCGGTGCAGTAGAGGCGGCCGACGCCGCGACCGCCATCGAAGCGGGGTTCCCAGAAGATCATGTCCCCCTGTTTCTGGGCGGCGCCCAGCAGGGTTTTGTCGATCCATTCGTACCAGTTTTTCCAAGTCTCGCCGCCGATCATGTATTGAGCGGGTGCGGCGTAGAAGTTGCCGTAGGTAAACCATTGGCGGTCTTTTTCTCGATTGCCAGCGAGGTATTTACTGCCGGTCCTGACGCGCGGATCGTCGTATTCGCCGCAAACCTGCAGTGAATAGATCGCCGCGGCGGTGCGGGCGAAGCCGGGAGATTTGTTGTGCGGCTGATAAGTGAAGCCGCCGCTCTGTTCGTCGTAGCAGCTTCGGACATATTTCACGGCGTTGTCGATGGTTGTCTGCGGCACGTCGAGGCCGGAGTTTTTGGCAGCGCGCAGGGCGACCACCTGCAGGACGGTGACGGAGATGTCGGCATCGCAGACGCGCGGCGGATAGCGCCAGCCGCCGGCGGAGTTCTGGCAGTTAATGATGAGCTTCACGGCCAGATCGAGCTTGGCTTTGAGGCGGGGATCCTTGGTCTGGCCGTACAGTTCGGCCAGGGCGATGGTGGCAACGCCGTGGCCGTACATGTTGGTGCCGTTACCGAATTGGATGAAGCCGTCGCGCTGAACGCAGTTGACGAGAAAATTCATTCCCTTGGTGACGTTGGCGCCGTATTCGCCCTCATCGGGCAACTGGCCGGCGGCCATGAAGGCGATGAGCACATAGCCTGTCATGGCGACCTGATGCTCCTGCCCCTGCTCGCTGGACCATGAACCGTTGGCGTTCTGCTTGGAGGCCAGCCACTTGAGCGAGCCGCGAATGACGACGTCAGTCTTTTCGTCTACGACGACCTTGTCCTGTCCCAGCCCGGAAATCGCCTCGGCCGGCGCGGCGGGGGCGGCCGGCGTTTGGGTCGCCTTCTCGGTATTCTTGCGGGCCGCAACTGCATGCGAAATGCCAACCGCCAGAACGACACAACTGGCGATCGCTGCGAGAACGATGCGGAATTTGAAACGATTCATGGGTTAAGACCCGAAGAAAAACGCGGACGGAAACAAAAAGTTATGCGGACGCAGAATGCTGGTGGGCAATGCCCACCCTACAGGTCTGCCTACCGCCTACTGCTTCCCACTTTTCCCATCCTCCGCCAGACTGCGGAGGAACTGTTCGACTTCACGGCTGTATTCCTCGGGGTAGCGCTCAGCGGAGGATTGCCGAATCTGGTCGCGGTCGCGCGCGGGCAGGCCCATGAATTGGCCGGACGATTTGACATCGGCGCGCGGTCCGCCGTTGGTGACGTTGGAATTGGTGTCCATGCGATTGCCCACGCCGCCGGGCGTGGGGTTGTTTTCATTACCTATGCCGGGGGCGGCGCTTGGGGGGCCTTGTCCCTGCCCTTGTCCTTGTCCTTGTCCCTGCCCTTGGCCTTGGCCCTGGCCCTGGCCCTGGCTCGGGCTGGCACTGGCTGACTGGCTGCTCATGCCGGCCTGGGCCATCTGCATGGCAGCGGCGGCCTGGGCCATGGCGGCCTGCGCGGCTGCGGCGGAACCTTGGGCGGCCGGTGCGTTGCCGGCGGCGGCCTGCGCGGCGGCGTCGCTCAGGGCGTTGACGGCATCCTGCATCGCCTGTGAGGCGCCGGCCGGAAGCGCGCCGCTATCGCTGGCGGCCATGTCACCCGCAGCTTGCGCCGCCTGACCAAGATCGCCGGCGGCCTGGGCTGCCTGCTGGGCCTGCGCGGACTGCTGGGCGGCCTGCTCGCCAGCCTGAGCCGCGGCGGCCTGCTGGGCCTGCGCAATCAGCGCCTGCTGCTGCTGAGCCAACTGGCCCATCGGCGGAGACTGGCCCTGCTGACCACTTTGCGCCTGCTGTCCTTGCTGTCCTGGCTGGCCTGGCTGGCCCGGCTGGCCTGGCTGGCCTGGCTGGCCTGCCTGCGCCTTTTCACCTTGCTGACCAGCTTGGGCTTGTTCACCCTTCTGGCCCGCCTGGGCTTGCTCCCCCTGCTGGCCGGCTTGGGCTTGTTCACCCTGCTGGCCCGCCTGGGCTTGCTCCCCCTGCTGGCCGGCCTGTGCCTGTTCACCCTTCTGGCCCGCCTGGGCTTGTTCGCCCTGCTGGCCGGCCTGCGCTTGCTCACCTTGTTGCGCAGCTTCCATTGCCTTGGCGGCTTGTTTCATCGCCTCGACGGCGGCGGGCATGTCGTTTTTGGCGAGCTGTTCGGCGGCCTGCTGGGCCGCCTGTTGTGCGGCTTCGGCGGCCTTGGCCTGCTCCCCTCTGGCAGCCTGCGACGCCTGTTTCAGCGCATCCGCAATCGCCTGCTGCTGCTGCTGCATGTTGGCGGCCTGCTGCGCGGGATCGAGTTTTTCCTGAGCGGCGGCGACCTGGTCCTGAATCTTTGCGAGTTCCTTCGCCGCATCCGCCAGCGCGGCCGCATTGTCGGCGGGCTGTCCCAACTCCCCTTTCATCGCATCGATCTTGTCATCGAGCGCATCCTTGGCAGCGTTTAGATTGGACAGTGCTTCCTTTTGATCGGGCTTGGCTTCCTGCGGTTTGCTGTCGCTCAGCGCTTCACCTGCCTTGGCCATGTCGCTGTTGGCATCGGCGAGCTTTTTGCCGGCGTCGGCGGATTGGGCCGCGGCTTCCTGCTTCGCCTGACTTGCCGCATCGGCGACTTTTGCCTGATCGGCGGCGAGCGCCTTCGGATCGGCCGGTTGAGAGGCGGGCGTCGCTTTGGCAATCGCCGGCTGCGTGGCGGCTGCTGCGTTTTTCTCATCCTGCGCCGCGGCGGCCGCGGTATCCAGATTGACCTTCTCCTGCTTTTTGATCAGGTCAGCGACTTTCTCTCGCACCTGCTCAGCCTTGGCGAGATCCTTTTTCACATCGTCCAGACGGGCGATCTCCTGATCGATCGCTTCGTCGGCTTTGTGAAGTGCATCGACAGCGGCCTTGGTCTGGTCGGCGGGCTTCTGCGGATCCTTGTCGCGCGACATGGCATCTGACGCCTTGTCCATCTGGCCGGCCGCTTCGTCCAATGCCTTGGCGGCGTCGGGCGCGGACTGGGCGGCCGATTGCTGCACGTCGCGCGTCTTCTTCTCGATCGCATCCTGCTTCGGCGCGACAGGCTTGAGCGCTTTGGCGTCCTTTGCGTCGGCGACCTCAGCGCGCACACCCTCCTCGCGCTTCAGCAGATCGCGCACATCGGTCTGCAACTGTTTCAATCCCGCGAGCTTGTCGGCCGGGGGGTCGGCGGGCGTATCCTTGGCGAGTTGGGCTTCGAGGAGCTTTTTGGTGTCCTGCAATCGATCGAGCGCCGACTGTTCGGCGCCCATGGAATCATTCTTCGAGCGCTGTTGCAGACCGGCCCGGGCATCCTGCATGCGATCCATGGATTGATTCAACGCGGCCGCCGCTTCGGGAGCGATCGCCTTGAGATCCTTCATCGTGCGATCGGATTTATCGACCAGATCCGCCTGACGCTCCTCAAGCTCCATCGCCTGTTGCTGCGTGCGAAGCTCCGCCTTTTTTGTCTCGTCGAGCAATTGCCGCTGCGCGGCGATGGAAAGGTTCACATCGTCGATGGCGGCGCGAATGACCGCGTCATCATCTTTGGCCGGCGCGACCATGCGGGCCAGCTCTCGCAACTGGTCGCGGATCGCCTTTTCGCCTCCGACGGCGTTGTACAGGCGGGCAGCGGCGAGGTCGTCGATTGCCTGCGTCAGAGCCTTCTCGAGACCGTTGTCTTTTGAGGCGGCCACTGCCTTCGCCAGCTTGTCGCGCATGGCGCCGTCGGCGTCCTGCAAATGCTGTTCGACGACGCCGAGCAGATTCAACGCCTCCTGCTTGAGCGCATCCTGCTCGGTGTGCTGGACGTGAAGGGAATCCTTCTGCACCGCCTCGAACTGTTTGAGATCGCGACCCTGGGTTTCAAGCGCCAGATCGCGCGTGAGCTTCATGTTTTCGGCCTGCTTGTCGGCCAGCGCATTCAGGCGGGCCGAAAGCTCGCGCAGGGCCTGTTGTCGCTGATATTCGAGCATGACCTGCCGCATGGTGACGATGATCATGCGCTGTTCGGTGAAGGCGTCGCGGAGGCCCGACTTGCCTGCCTCGGTGCGGGCCTTTTGGAGCATCTCGACCACATGGGCCATTTGCGAATCCGTGAGGTTGCCCAGCACAGCGCGGATGCGTTTGAGTTCCTCGACCTCTTCGCCGGTGATGTGGTTACGCTCGTATTCGTTGATGATCTGGCCGATGCTGTCGCCGACCTGCTTCATCTGGGTGCGAATCTGTTGCTGGCGGCTTTCGCTGATACGCAGCGATTCGCCGTGGCCGGAAATTCCACCCAAGGGCGCGCCGGCCGCGACCGAAGCGCCTGCAGGTGCGTCAGCGGCGATCACGGGTGGAGCGGATGCCGGCGCGGCCTGCGCAACGTGTTGGCTCAGCATGAAGCAAGCCGCCCCGGCAGCCAGAGTAAGCTTCATCAAGACGATGGAGTTTTTTTGTGTTTTCGTTCGCATGGCGATGATCTCCCAAATCCTGCAAAGGGTCCGGCCGGCTTGTTACTGCTTTTTGCCGGTAAGGATTTTGCCGAGCGTGTCGTTGAGGTCTTCCTGGCTTTGCGTGTTGGTTTCGATTCGTCCGAAATATTCGGCCACGCGGCTGTCCATCTCGCGACGCATTTCCGCCTCACTTACAACGCGGGCGGTGTATTCATCCGTCAGCGCCACGCCACCCGTCGCGATCGCCCGGCCGGTGTCGTCGTAGGTGTGGTGATTGACGTTTGCATCGCGGGCCTCAATCCACCAGACGATGGTGCTGCCGATGGCAGGCATGGATTTGAGGCGCGACAGATCCCATACATAAGGATAGGTGAGCGAACGGATCGGCTGACGATCGGCCGGGAGGGCAAGCTCGATCGTTTCCTCTTTTCCTTCGGTGGCGCCGGGGGCGGCGCCCTGGCCATTTTCGCCGGCGGCACGAAGGCGGCCTTCGGTGCTGGTGTCGATCGAACCGGCGGTATTGACGCGATAGTGCAAAATCAGTTTTTTGACCGCGAAATCATCTGCCAAATCGAGCGACATCAGGACCGCGCCGCGCTGAGTCACGGGCGTGACCTTGCTTTCGGGATACATGACCTTGACCTGCGGATCGCGATCGGGAATGACCTCTACGCGGTAAAGCACGTCGTCACGCGATTCGATCTCAAACGTGCCACGCTTTTCAACGAGTCGAAGCGTGAATCCCGTCAATCGTTTGTAGGAATCGACCCACTTCGCGCCGCGCGCGTTGTTCGTCGCACCGTCGGCCAAACCGCCGTCAGGCGGATTGTTACCCCGTGCGGCAGCAGCGCCGTCGGCGGCAACGTCCGCCGGCACAGGCTTTTCGGCCATCTGGACGACAGGAAATGTCGCTGTCCAGCCGTCTTTGTCCTGAACAAGCGGGACATCGCGATCGAGGCCGACCAGCCGCGCCGATCCGGACGACACGGGTTTGCTCGATTGGATGTGAACGGTCAGCGAGCCGCCGGCGACAACACTTAGATCGCCGACGCGACGTTCCTGCACGTCCTTGATGCCGGTGTACGAAGGAAAGCCGATCCAGCAGCGCACGCCTGCAACTGTTG
>JBBQCK010000070.1:0-8903 GCA_038318605.1 Tepidisphaerales bacterium
GTGGTAGCGGTTGCTTCGTTGCTGAATGAAGAGTCGCCTTTGCCGTTGAAGCTGGTCACGCGGTAGTAATAGGCGGTGGCGGGGTCGATGCCGGTATCGCTCCAGGCGGTGGTGTCGGCAACGGTCCAATTAACCTGCGCCCATTCACCATCAAGCCCGGCCCGGCGATCGATGCGGAAGCCAGCTTCGTTGAAGGAGTTGTCTGCCCATGTCAGGTCTATGCGCGTGGGATTGACGGCAGTCGCGACAAGATTGCTGGGCGGGCTCGGTGGTACGGCCGTGGATACGGCGTTGAAGCGCATCCAGTTGATGTTGCCGATGTCCTGGCCTGGCAGCGTCGAGGATTCGATCACCAGACGCATCACATAGTTTCCAGCGCGCAGATCGACTGTGGGAACGTTGACGCTCACCCAGGACTGCGGGCCACCGGTGTAGCCAGGGAGTGTGATCGCACCGGTCTTGTCGATGCCGTTAAATTCAACGTGAAATTTTCCGCCGGCGCTGCCGGTGGCGACGCGCACGTCGAGGGAATAGATGCCGTTGGTGGCGACATCGACGGAATACTCGACCCACTCGCCGGCGGCGATGTAGGCGATGTTATATCCGCCGCCGACATCGACGGTTGTTTCGAGATCAACCGTTTCGCCGGATCGGAAGCCGCTGTTGCCGAGATTGGCGGTCGGGGTGGATTCGTTGTATGCGACATCCTGGCCGCCGTAGTCGAAGTTTTCGGCCTCGATCAGTGTCGAACCAGTGGCAGCGATAACGACCGACGTGCCGCCAAAGGGACTTTGGGCGACGTTGGTCGGTGTGGTAACGGTGGATTCGTTGCTGGGCGAAGATTCCGCGCCGACGCCAACCGCGATGACGCGATACGTATAGCTCACGCTGCCGCTGACGGAGGTGTCGGTATACTTGCTCGTGCCGGCGCTGAGGCTCAGGAGTTCGGAAAACGCGCCGGCACCGACTCTTCGCTCAATACGAAAACTTGTTTCGTTGTCGGAGTTGTCAAGCCATGTCAGATCGACGGCGTTGCTGGTGTTGGAGGTCGCCAGAAGATTCGACGGAGCAATGACCACGCCGCCGGGCGTTGAGGTGGTCGCTTCGTTCGAATAGGGAGTGTCCGATGAAGCGGTATAGGCGCGAACACGGTAGTAGTACGTCTTGCCGGCCAGCGCCGCGTTGTCGGTGTAAACCGTGATGTTTGCCCCGACAGTGTCGATCTGGGCCCAAGCGCCGCTGGAAAGGCGGCGTTCGATCTTGAAGCCCACTTCGTTCGAACTGTTGTCGGTCCAGGCGATGCTGACCTGATTCGCCTGGGTGTCAGTGACTGTAAGGTTGCTTGGCGCGGTGGCATCGGTGCCGACGCGCACAATTTTAGCGATCGACGGAACACCGTTGGAATCGACGATGAACAACATGTAATAGCCCGGCGGCGTGACGTTGGCGCTGCCAGGGGATGTGATGCTGATCGTGTTGCCGCTGACGGTGAAATTCAGCGCGTTGAGGCGCTGATCCATGTTGTTTGTGTGCGTGACGCTGCCAAGGCGAATGAGGTTCACTTTGGCAATGGAGGATGCCTGCGCGCTGGTGATGTTGAAGGTCTGGTTCCAGGTGACGTTGTCCGGGCCGGTGGAGATGACCGGGCGTGAACCTTTGAACAAATAGCCGGGCGAAAAAATCTCGGCCGACTTCATGTCATCGCCGCCGCCCGACCAGACGCGGCCGTCGGGCAGGAGCAGTGCAGTCGAGTGATACCAGCGGGGCACCTGCATGCTCGCCAGCGTCGTGAACTGCTCAGTGACCGGATCAAAAAGCTCGGCGACATAGGAAGGTATCGCGCGATTGTTGAACCCCGCGGTCGTGACACCGCCGGTGAGCAGCACCTGACCATCCGCGAGAATTGTTGCGTTGAGCTGGCGCTTGCCGACGCTCATCGAGCCGGCCGTGTATCGCCACTGGGGGTTGGCGGCGGTCAGGTCGATGGTTTCAGCGGTGGCGGTCGGATTCGGACCGGTGTCAGAGCCGCCGCCGCCGCCGAAGAAATAGATCTTCGAGCCCAGCAGCACGCTGGAACCGTAATCACGCCCGCCCGCTTTGATAACCGGGCCGTTGGTCCACGAGCCGGTGCCGCCGACAGTCAGCCAGGCGGTCTGCGGGTCGGCCCCGCCCATGTACACCCGGCCATCGGGCGCGACGTACATCTTAGGGTAATAGTCAATGATGCGCGTCGCGCTCGTCAGGTTGCGCCAGGTATTGGTCACCGGCGAATAAACCTGCGGCAGTGTGTTCCAATCGCTGTAGTCGGTGTTGGTGCCGGCGACGACCAATACGTCACCGTTGGGCAACGTGGTGCTGGTCGGATACCAACGGCCCGCGTTCATATCGGGCAGTCGCGTCCAGGTGTTGGTGAACGGGTCGTAAGCGCTGGCATAGGGAAGTCCCTTGCCATCGACGATGTGGCCGCCGAGTACGGCGATTCGACCATCGGCAAGATAGGACATACCGCTGCAGAACAGGTCGTAGCCGGCGTCGGAGGCGTCGGTGACGGTGTTGTCGGCGGGATTGAAAAGCTTGGTGTCCCCTCCACGATCCCAGAACAGAATCTTGCCAGTGGGCAACATCATCGCGTGAATGGCGACGCCGGGAAGCGTGTACACGCTGGACCACTGGCCGATGTTGACCGGATCGTTGGCGGCCGACAGCGCGACAACCGTATCAAAGTCGGCGACGCTAAGCGCAGTCGGGCTGGACGAAAGCTTGCTCAGCTCCGCGAGCTCGTGGTCGTACTGATGTTCGGGGCTGAGCGTGCCGTCGGGATTGTCGGCATGCATCAGCGTGCGATTTTCCAGCGGCTCAACGCATGCGATGGCGAAGCCTTGCGCGACGGATCCGGCGGCGCGCTTAAGCATGCCGGCACGTCGCCGGCCACCGCCATTTGATCGAGGCACAAAGGATGAAAGGTCCGCAGGCGCGGACACCACCGACCGATGGCCGGTGTGCTCAGGCGACGACATATGCATTTCTCCCGTCCGAAAAAAAACGGCAAGCGCGGCTAACGTTCGGCAGAGCGCTCAATGCGCGGCCGACATACACGGGCGTGGTGGTTGCAACCCGATTTGAGCATCATCACGCCTGTCTCCAGCAGGCGAGGCGATGCGACGATCGAATAGTTCAGTTCGATCCGCTGCGCTGGTCCGGTGAATCTGACACACCGGCCGATACAGTCAACGTCACATGGTAAATCTTGGGGCGAAGCATCGCAGCAAATGACAAGATGGGCAACCTGTAGCGGTTAGGGCGGCTGCCCGATGGGTTTACCGGATGCAATCCTAAACCAATCCCTCCGAAGTGCGAAGAAAATTTGAGATTGACGACAGGTTGCGGGTCGTCGGCTGGGGTGCAGTTGCTCCCTTCCAATTGATAGGGTGGTTCTTGCAGCCTTTTCCCGCCTCACCAACCCCCGCCTACTGCGTTGCCGTCTAACGCCCACTGCCCACCGCCCACTGCCCACTGCCCACTGCTTCATGTACAATCGCCAGCCGATTTGATCGATGTCACTCTGAAAGGCTGGGCTGGGCCGGGGTTGAGCCTATCTGCATTGCCAATGGCGGCGATGTCACAATGGGTGGACCTGGAATACATGCGCTGGTGGCAGGCCGTGGGGCTTTTTGCGCTCCTCGCGGTTCCGGTGATATTGCTGGCCTGTCGATCGCTGGCGGGGCTCGGGCCGGTGCGGCGATGGGTTGCACTTGCGGCGCGACTCCTCGTGCTACTGGTGTTGGTTCTTCTCGTAGCGGGGCTGCAGCTTCGGCGACGTAATGCGGACATGGAGGTGATGGTTCTTTGGGACATCAGCCCCTCCGTGAATCTGTATACAGATTTTCCGCCAGCCAAGCGCACGCTCGATCGGTCAGTAGAGGACTATCTGCTCGCGGCCAGTCAAAAGGATCGCGAGCCGCAGGATGCGATCGGGCTGATATTTTTCAAGGACCGGGCGCTGATCAATTCGCTTCCAAATGAAAATCTGATCGTCACACCGCAGGCCAGCTTCACGGCCGGCGGCACGACCGACATTGCGGGGGCAGTGCAGTTGGCGCTGGCGTCCTATCGCAAGGACACTTTGCGGCGGGTTCTGCTGATCAGCGACGGGAATCAGACGGCCGAGGGCAGTATCGACGCGGCCATCGACCTCGCCCGCAGCCAGGGTGTGCCAATCGACGTCATGCCGCTTCGATATAGCGTGCGAAATGACGTGATGATTGAACAGGTCGGAAGCGCCCGCCAGTGGCGGCGCGAAAACGAGCCTTTCACGCTCGATGTCGTGTTGAAAAATTCCAACCTTCGCCCCGTCTCAGGCAAACTGGTCATCACGCACAATGACCAGATCATGGGGGATCCGATTCCCGTGACGCTAAAGGCAGGCGCACCGCGGCCTGACGGGCAAATCGAGCCGCATGTGCAGGTGCAGCATGTGCCGGTTCCGGAATTGAAGAGTGCCGGCGCGCATGAATTCAAGGCCAGGTTCGAGGGCGCCGAAGCGGAGGCCGACGTGCTGGGCCAGAACAATGAGAGCACGACGTTTGTAATGGTGCGCGGAAAGGGACGCATTCTCTACGTGCGCGGCAGCGTCCCGCCAGGCGCCGAGACGCTGCTGTTGTCGGCACTGCGCGAGGGAGGGCTACTGGTGGATGTCGTTGCGCCGGACGGCGTGCCGGCCGATGCGATTCGATTGCAGGGATACGATGCGGTGCTGTTGGCCAGCGTTTCTCGCGGCTCGATCGGCGAAGAACAGGATCGTACGCTTGCGGCTTATGTTCACGACATGGGGGGGGGCCTGATCATGCTCGGCGGGCCGGACAGCTTTGGCGCTGGAGGCTGGCAGGGATCTCAGGTTGAAAAGGTTTTGCCTGTGAACATGGAAATTCCAGCACAACGTCAGATGCCCAAGGGCGCGTTGGTGATGGTCATGCACTCGTGCGAGTTTGAGAATGGCAATTACTGGGGTGAACAGTGCGCCATCAAGGCGGTCGAGGCGCTGGGATATCTCGACGAAGTCGGTGTCGTGAACTACGGAAACACCAACGGCGGCGCGGGCTGGGTTTACCCGCTTCAGACCAAGCAAAACGGTGCCGCGGCGATCAATGCGATCAAGCGCATGATGGTCGGCGACATGCCATCGTTTGAAGACAGCATGCAGGTCGCGCTCAACGGCGTAAACGGTGTCGGGCCTGCGTTGGCGCGATCCGATGCCGCACGAAAGCATGTGATCGTCATCAGCGACGGCGACCCGACGCCGCCAACACCTGCAACATTGGCGGCCTATCGCCAGGCCGGCGTAACGATATCCACCGTTCCGGTATTTCCGCATGTCGGCGATGCCCAGGGCATTCCACCAACGATGCGGTCGATGGCAATCGCGACCGGCGGGCGGGCATACCCCGCAATCAATAACAATCCAAACCAGCTTCCGCAGATTTTCATCAAAGAGGCGACGACGGTCAGGCGCACGTTGATTCAGAAGAGCTCCGAGGGCTTTCCCATCACGAAGAGCACGACCAGCGACGTAATCGCGGGAATGAAATCATTTCCGCCGGTCTTCGGCTTTGTGCTGGCGACAAAAAAGCCCGATCCGCAGGTGGTCATGCCGCTGTCAGTGACGATGCTGGATCACGATGGCAAGGCTCAACTCGATCCGCTGCTCGTTCAGTGGCAAAGCGGACTGGGGCGCGCGGCCGCTTTCACAAGCGACGCCCACAACGACTGGGCCGCCAACTGGGCGGCGGATCGGGCGATGTTTGGCAAGTTCTGGACGCAGCTCGTGCGCAGCGTCGCTCGATCGCAGATGTCAAGCGATTATGACATCCAGGTCACTCGTAGCGGAAATCATGGGCATATTCGCGTAGAGGCGTTGAATGAGGAGCAGCGTTTTCGCAGTTTCCTCGACATTGGCGGAACGGTGAGTGGTCCGAACGGCGTGCGACAGGAAGTTCGGCTGATGCAGAAGGGACCTGGCGAATATGAGGCGGAATTCGACACCCGCGCAGCCGGGAACTATGTGGTGATGCTCAACTATGCCTCGCAGATCAAGGGGGAATCCGGCTGGCTGATGAGTGGAACCACCGTCAGTGCAAACCCGGAGTTTCGTGATCTGCGATCGAACGATGCGCGCCTTGCAGAAATCGCCGAACGCACCGGCGGCCGGGTGCTTACGCCGTGGGACGCCCAGGCGGCAAAACTTTACAGCCGCGAAAATGTGCGGGTCGATTCCTGGCCCCGAGACGTGCGCGGCGTATTGATACCGATCCTGATTGCTTTGCTATTGCTGGATGTCGCCATTCGCCGCGTGGCACTGGGTTGGGCGACGATCCGCCGCGCCATGACGGCAACCAGCACGTTTGTGCGCACATGGACGCTGACAAAACCGGTGGAGAGCGCGCCGACGCTCGATGCACTCAAACGCGTGCGCGGCGAGGTGGCTGATGTGCGATTTCGTCAGGCAGGCAACAAATCCCCCGCCAGCACAACTCCGATGCCAAATCGGACGGCGAAATTCGAAGCGAAAAAGGCAATCGAGGGGGACATTGCGGGAATTGTCGGCGGCGCAACGGACAAGCCGCTGCCAAAGGCGCCGCCCGCCAAAAAACCAGCTAAAGCCGAGCCAACCGGTGGATTTACCAACAGCCTTTTGGAGGCCAAGAAACGCGCCCAGAAGAAAATCAAAGAAAGAGAAGAAGGAGACAATTCATAAACCCGGCTCACCGGAAGCGACGTTGGGGCATTGAAGTTATATTGTCTGCGGCGGCCGCATGCCGCGACCGTCGGGTTGGTCGAGCAGAGAACATAAACCATGGCAAACATCTCCACACCGCCTCCATTGTCGCCTCACATTGCCGGCGGAAATATTCCGGGCGTCGATCCGGCGCTGCAGGCTTCCTGTGACGCATTTCGGCGCGATTACGCTTCGGTCAAGACAGAAGTCGGCAAGGCCATCGTCGGCCACGACGAAATTGTCGATGGCGTACTGACCTGCCTGTTTGTCGGTGGGCATGCGCTGCTGGAGGGTGTGCCGGGATTGGGCAAGACCGCGCTTATTCGCACGCTGGCACAGGCGCTCAACCTCCAATTCAGCCGCATTCAGTTCACGCCGGATCTCATGCCCGCGGACGTGATTGGCACCAACGTCATAATGGAAAATGAGCATGGTTCGCGCCAGTTCACATTCATGGCCGGGCCCATTTTTGCGCAGATCGTGCTTGCAGATGAGATCAATCGCGCAACCCCTAAAACTCAAAGCGCGCTGCTCGAGGCGATGCAGGAGCGCCAGGTGACCGCCGGCGGCGCCGTGCGAAAACTGGAAGAGCCTTTTTTCGTCATGGCGACCCAGAATCCGCTCGAGCAGGAAGGCACCTATCCCCTGCCCGAGGCGCAGCTCGACCGCTTCTTCTTCAAGCTTCTGGTCAAATATTCCAGCCGCGACGAGATGCATCAGATTCTGGATCGCACGACGACGAACCATCGCACCGAGATCAATCCGGTGATCGACGGCCCGCGCATCCTGGTACATCAGCAACTCGTCAAACGCGTGGTGATCGCCCAGCATGTACAGGATTACGCCGTCCGCTGCGTCATGGCGACCCATCCGGACGGGATCTTTGCCACGGCAATGGTGAATAAATACCTGCGCATGGGCGCCAGCCCACGCGCAGCGCAGGCGATTACACTGGCAGCCAAAGTCCGGGCGCTGCTCGAGGGCCGGTTTCACGTCAGCTTCGCGGACATTCAGAAGGTTGCCGTGCCGGCGATGCGCCATCGCGTGATTCTGAACTTTGAAGCCGAAGCCGAGGGCATCTGCACCGACGACGTTTTGGAAAAAGTGCTGGCCGAGACGCCGACGACCGTAGAGGAGGATGCAAAGTAGCTCCCATGCCACATGTTGAAATTCCGAAAAATATCGGCCGGGTGAGAATGGTCATGGCGCTGGGCGGTCGATTTGCCGTCTGGAACGGCAAGGACCGCGAGCTGAAGTTTGAGATCGTGTGCAGAAAGAGAAAGACGGCGACGGAACTCGTGCGCATCATCAACAGCGGCCAGCACAATGGCGCGGTTGAATACACCGAATAAGCGCTGCACAAGGCAAACGGCAGGAGCGCTATCAGCCGGCCGGGATTATGCGCGAAGGGATTGCTCTCGTGAGCGAGTCAGCGAAGCCAAATTATTCGGCCGCGGAAGCGACCTCTGCCGCGCCGTCCACCGCGCCGCCATCGACTTCGGCAAAGGATGGGGTACTTCTATCGAGCGAATTCATGGCGCGGCTGGATCAGCTCGATCTCATCAGCCGCAAGCTGCTGATGGGCAAGCTTAAGGGTGAACGACGCAGCAAGCGGCGTGGGCAGAGCGTCGAGTTTGCGGATTACCGAAACTACACCATCGGCGACGATCTGCGATTCATTGACTGGAACATTTACGCACGGCTCGACAAGCTCTTTTTAAAGTTGTTTCTCGAAGAGGAGGATCTGGCGCTTCATCTGCTCGTGGACATGAGCGGAAGCTGCGACTACGGCGATCCGCACAAGGGAATGTATCTCAAACAGGTGGCGGCGGCATTGGGCTATGTCGGGCTGGTCAACTACAATCGCGTCAGCGTGTCGGCGTTCGCAGCGGGTGAGATGATCGACACCGGAGCCCTGCGCGGCCGAACCCGTGTAGGACAGATGATCGAGTTTATTCGCAAGCTCAAAGCGGATGGGTCAACGGATTTTGCGGACAGTTGCCGGCGGTTTGCGCTGAACCATCGACAAAAAGGCGTATGCGTTGTGCTCAGCGACTTTTTCGCCAAAGAAACGCAGCCCGGCATCCCGGGGTTTGAATCTGGACTGCGCTATCTTTCCGGCGGGAAGTAC
>JBBQCK010000071.1:0-8892 GCA_038318605.1 Tepidisphaerales bacterium
GGAGTGGTTACTTGACAAATACCAAATCATAGAAGAGCAGATTCAGACCGCGCGCCGCCATCTGCCCCCCGGATACAGCCGAGAGCTGCCGCGCCACATCAAAGGACCGAGTGCGGGATATCCGCGCGTATATGACATCGCGCTGGAATTGATATCACACGTGGACGGCCGGTTCGATGCAGAGATGGTCCGTTCATTTGTTGCGTCCTACCAGACGGTCAGCACGTTTCGCCTTGGGGAACTGTGGGCGGTGCCGATCATGTTGCGGTTGGCGCTGCTGGAAAACCTGCGGCGGGTGGCTTCGCGCATAGCGGCCGGGCGGCGGGATCGCGATCGCGCCGATCACTGGGTGGGGAGAATGCTCGAAGTTGCCACGGCCGATCCGAAAAATGTTGTGATCGTGCTTGCGGAGATGACCAGCGAAAACCCGCCGCTTACAAATGCATTTGTTGCGGAATTCGCCACGCAGTTGCAGGGCCAGACATCGGCCATGCACCTGCCGGTGCAATGGTTTGAACAGCGCCTCGCCGAACAGGGCGAGACGATGGAGCAGGTGTTTCAGCACGCCAGCCAAAACCAGGCGGCTGACCAAGTTTCCGTCGGCAACAGTATCACAAGCCTTCGGCTTCTCGGTGGCATCGAATGGCGAGATTTCGTCGAAGCCACCAGCGCGGTCGAGCAGGTCTTGCGAAGCGACCCCGCTGGCGTCTATGCCGCCATGGATTTTGCCACGCGCGACAGCTATCGCCATGTCGTCGAGCAGGTCGCTCATCGCAGCACACAGACTGAAGAGCAGGTCGCGGCCCAAGCAGTTGCGATGGCACGGCATTCAAAACATATCGCCAGTCATCCGCCGGGCGATGTTTCGGAGGCGGCACGGAAGAATGGCGATTCGTCGGCGGCCGTTCCCGGCGATGGCCGAGTCGGGCACGTCGGATATTTTCTGGTGGATCGCGGGCGGCGTTTGCTCGAACGGCGCGTCAAAATGCGCGTGCCCATTCGCCGCCGTATTTCGCGATTGCTGATGGCGACACCGCTTGCGGTTTATCTTTCAGCGATGGCGCTGGTGGCGCTTGCGACGACCTGGGCAACGCTGCGCTGGCCAATGGCGCATGGCCTTGGATGGGCGGGGGCGATTGCGGTGGGTTTGCCAGTATTGATCTGCGCCACCCGCCTGGCGATTGCAGTGGTGCAGTGGGCGTCGGGCATTCTCGTGCCGCCGCGGCTGATGCCACGCATCGATTTTTCGCATGGCATTCCCGCAAGCCATCGCACGGTGGTTGCAGTGCCGACGATGCTGACGGATCTCGACGAAATCGACCATTTGATCGATGCGCTCGAGGTGCGATTTTTGGCGAATCGTGACGATTCACTGTTGTTTGCGCTGTTGACCGATTTTCGCGACGCGACAGAGGAGCACCAGCCCGAGGATGCGGCGTTGGTCGAGCGCGCACGCGCGGGAATTATCGCGATGAACGCCAAATACTCCGGCACTTCGGTGGAAGCCGATGAGTCGGACGTTACGGACTGCAAGCCGGGGAGTTTTTTCTTGCTTCATCGGGCCCGTCGATGGAATCCGCAGGAAGGTGTTTGGATGGGTTGGGAGCGCAAGCGCGGCAAACTCGAGGAATTCAATCGCGCGCTTCGCGGGGACGTTGACCGTTTCGATACCGTCGTCGGCGACACTGCTTGCCTCGCGGGCGTGAAGTATGTCATCACGCTGGATTCCGACACGCAGTTGCCGCGAGAGGCCGCCCGACAGCTTGTCGGAACAATGGCGCATCCATTGAATCGGCCGCTTTTTGACGAAAAATCGGGACGGGTTGTCGAGGGATACAGCATCCTGCAGCCGCGCGTCGGCATCAGCATGCCGAGTGCGCGCAGTTCGCGGTTTGCCAGCCTTTTTGCGGGCGATCCGGGGATCGATCCGTATACGCGCGCGGTGTCGGATACCTATCAGGATTTGTTCGGCGAAGGCTCGTTCATCGGCAAGGGCATTTACGACGTCGAAGCATTTCAGCAATCTCTGGGCGGGCGGCTGCCGGAAAATCGCATTCTCAGCCATGACCTGCTCGAAGGCGCGCATGCGCGCTCTGGATTGGTGAGCGACGTCATACTTTTCGAGGATTATCCGGCCGCCTATCCTGCAGACATCAGCCGCCGAGCGCGTTGGATACGCGGCGATTGGCAGATCGCGCCGTGGCTGCTGCGGCGGGTTCCATTGGATGCATCGCGTGTTGCACACAACCCGCTGTCTGCGCTGTCGCGCTGGAAGATTCTGGACAACCTGCGGCGCAGCGTCGTGTCAGCTGCGATGTTGTCGCTGATTGTGGCGGGGTGGTTTCTCGTCGGCGGGGCAGCGTTTTATACATTAGTGGTGGTGGGCATTCTGCTGTTTCCCGCGATGTTGGCTGCGTTTTCTGATCTGATTCGCCGGCCAAGCGACCTGCCACGCGCGCAACATGCGCGCCTGACGGCAAGGGGATTTGGCAGCCGGATTTTTCAGGAGGCATTTTCGCTGGCGTGTCTGCCCTACGACGCCTATATCAGCCTTGAGGCGATCGCACGCACGACCGCGAGGCTCTATTCCCGCAGGAACTTGCTCGAATGGCGAACGGCGCGCGACGCGCAGCGCACAACCCGCATTGATCTGGCGGGATTCTATCTCACCATGTGGATTCAGCCGGCCATTGCATGCGCCGGGGCGCTGACGGTTTATCTGCTGCATCGCCGATCGCTCGATTGGGCGCTGCCAATGTCGGCGGCGTGGTTCGCGGCGCCGCTGATCGCGTGGTGGCTGAGCCGGCCGATTCCCAAGTATGTGGCGCGATTTTCTGAAGTCGAATCGCATTTCCTCAATGCGCTGGCGCGGCGGACGTGGCGATTTTTCGAGACGTTTGTTGCGGCGGACGATCATTTCCTGCCGCCGGACAACTTTCAGGAAGACCCGCCGCAAGGCGTGGCTCATCGCACCTCGCCGACGAACATTGGATTGTCACTGCTGGCGAATCTTGGGGCGCTCGATTTTGGATACATCGCCGGCGCGCGGCTCATCGAACGAACCACGCTGACACTCGACACGCTGGACAAACTCCAGCGATATCGAGGGCACTTTTACAATTGGTACGACACGCGCACGCTCGAGGCGTTGCGGCCGTTGTATGTGTCCACAGTGGACAGCGGCAATCTTGCCGGGCATCTGCTGACGCTGTCGGCCGGTCTGCGCGAACTACCGGAGTTGCCGATATGCATGGCGGCGCTGTTTTCCGGTCTCCGTTCGACGCTTCTGGTGGCAGACGATGTTGCTGAGACTCGCAAGGTGGGCTCGCCAAAAGCGGAGATGACCGCGATCGAGGAAGTACAGACGGGCCTCAGAAGCCTGCGCGACGCAATTGCCGATCCGCCGCGAAAGCTCTCGAGTATGCATGATGTACTGCTGCGCCTCGCCAACGACGCCAAGGGCTTGCTGTCGCACATCAATCAGAGTCCTGAGCGAGAAATGATCTATTGGGTGACGGCGTTCGTCGATCAATGCGCGCAGTTTTCGGATGAACTGCGGCTGCTGGCGCCGTGGGCGATGCTTCCGGTTGCTTCTGAAGTGATATGGGCACAGGGCGACACGGCTCAACGCAATCGGCTGACGACGCTGCGCGAACACCTGCGGGCCCTCGACGAGATTCCGACGTTATCGGATATCGCCGAACTTGAACTAACGGTGTTGCCTGAAATCGACGCCGTGTTGAGAAACATGGCATCCTTGGCCGGCGAAGGGGAGAAGGATCACTGGTTCGTTCAATTGCGCGCGGCCGTGGTTCGCGCGGCGGAGGCGGCGGCGCAGCGTCTCGTCGCCGTGGGCCGACTTGATGTGCGGAGCCGCGAACTTGCGGAGATTGACTACGAATTTCTATACGACAACGTTCGGCGGCTGCTGGCGATCGGCTTTGACGTTGGTGAACGACGGCTTGACGCCAGCTATTACGATCTGCTTGCGTCTGAGGCGCGGCTGGCGAGTTTTGTCGCGATCGCCCAAGGCAGGTTGCCGCAGGAACATTGGTTCAGCCTCGGAAGGTTGCTCACGACATCCTCCGGCCGGCCGGCGCTTTTGTCGTGGAGCGGGTCGATGTTCGAGTATCTGATGCCGCTGCTGGTGATGCCCAATTATGAGAACACTCTTCTCGACGAAACCTATCGTGCCGTCGTCGAGCGGCAGATTGAATATGGCCGGGAGCGTGCGATCCCATGGGGGATTTCCGAATCGGGCTATAGCAAGACAGACGCGCAGCTCACCTATCAGTATCGCGCGTTTGGGGTGCCGGGGTTAGGATTCAAACGCGGCCTCGGTGAGGATCTGGTCATCGCACCTTACGCAACGGCGATGGCGTTGATGGTGGATCCGCGCAGCGCCTGCGCCAACCTTCGGCGCATGGCGGGCGACGGATATCTCGCGGAATTCGGCTTTTATGAAGCGGTTGATTTCACACCAGTGCGACTTCCGCCGGGGCAGAAGAGCGTGACCGTGCGCTCCTACATGGCCCACCATCAAGGCATGGCGTTTTTGTCGCTGGCGTATGTGCTTCTCGATCGACCGATGCAGCGACGATTCGAATCAGACCCGGCATTTCGGGCGACCGATCTGCTTTTGCAGGAGCGCGTACCGAAGACACGTTCGGTCTATCCCCATCCGGCGGAGGTTTCGCAGTCGCGCAGCGCGGCGGCCGAATCGCAGCCAAATATCCGCATTTATTCGACGCCGAACACCGCGATTCCGGAGGTGCATCTGCTCTCTAACGGGCGGTATCACATTGCAATTTCGGCGGCGGGCGGAGGATACAGCCGGTGGCATGAGCTGGCAGTGACGCGCTGGCGTGAGGATGCCACGCGCGACAACTGGGGCTCGTTCTGCTACATCCGCGATGTGCAGAGCGGCGAGTTCTGGTCGGCGGCATATCAGCCCACTCTGAAGCGCGCTGCATTCTATGAGGCGACATTTTCCCAGGGCCGCGCCGAATTCCGCCGGCGGGATGGCGAGATTGAAACCTATGTTGAAATCAGCGTTTCGCCGGAAGATGACATCGAGCTGCGCCGGATCAGCATCACCAATCGCTCAAACCGTCCGCGCACGATCGAGCTGACGAGCTATGCCGAGGTCGTCCTGGCGACGCCGGCGGCCGACGTGGCGCACCCGGCGTTCAGCAACCTCTTCGTGCAGACGAAAATCCTGCGCAACCGCCGCGCCATTGTCTGCACGCGCCGGCCACGCTCCGCAAGCGAGCGTCCGCCTTCGATGTTTCATTTGATGACTTCGGAAAGCGCCGCGGTCGGTGATGTTTCATACGAAACCGGCCGCGCGGAATTTATCGGTCGCGGACGCACGATCGTCGATCCGGCCGCCATGCAACAGGATGTGCTTTCGAACAGCGAAGGTTCCGTGCTCGATCCTGTGGTAGCAATTCGCATGAGGATCACCATTGCGCCGGACGAAGTTGTGCGCGTGAATCTGGTGACCGGCATGACCGAATCGCAGGAGGCGGCCGCCGGATTGATAGAAAAATATCACGACCGCCACCTTGCCGCCCGCGTGTTCGAGCTTGCCTGGACGCACAGCCAGGTTGTCCTGCGCCAGCTCGACGCTGCGGAATCAGACACGCTGCTCTACAGCCGGATGACCAGCAGCATCCTTTACGCAAATCCGTTGCTGCGTGCTCCGGGAAGTCTGTCGTCGCGCAACAGACGCGGACAATCCGGACTGTGGGGATATGGCATTTCCGGCGATAATCCGATCGTGCTGGTGCGCATCGGTGATGTCGCGCAGATCAACTTGGTGCGGCAGCTGGTGGTCGCCCACGCATTCTGGCGTGTGAAGGGCCTCGTGGTGGATCTGGTGATCTGGAACGAGGATCAGTCGGGTTATCGGCAGGTGTTGCAGGACCAGATTCTCAACGTCATTGCCACCCGAAATCAGAGCAATCTGCTCGACAAGCCCGGCGGAATCTTTGTGCGGCGCGTTGAACAGATGAACGAGGAGGACCGCGTTTTGATGCAAACGATCGCGCGGATCATCCTGAGCGACACGGCGGGCACGCTGGCCGAGCAAACCGACCGCCGGCCCAGGGCGGATGTTTCGGCAGCGCGATTCATGCGGATACGCGGCAAAGGGGATGAGGTGCCGACGGCCGTCGAAATCGTGCGGCCGGATTTGGTGTCGTTCAATGGCATCGGCGGATTCACGCGCGATGGTCGCGAATATGTGATCACTACATTGGCTGAAAAGCCAACGCCCGCGCCATGGGTAAACGTGATCGCAAATCCGTGGTTTGGCACCGTCATTACTGAAAGCGGGGGGGCATATACCTGGTGCGAAAACGCTCAGTCGTTCCGCCTGACGCCCTGGTACAACGACGCCATCGCCGACACAAGCGGCGAAGCATTTTATCTGCGCGACGAGGAAAGCGGTCGCTTTTGGTCCCCCACTCCGCTGCCGGCGCGCGGGCCGATGCCGTACACCACGCGCCATGGGTTTGGCTACACGATCTTTGAATACACCGACGGCGGCATCACAACGGAAATGTGTGTGTATGTCGCCACTGACGCGCCGGTGAAGCTGATTAACATCAAGGTAACCAACAATTCCGGCCGGTCGCGAAAATTGTCGATGACCGCGTTTTTCGAGCTTGTACTCGGCGAGCAGCGCCCGGCGGGCCTGATGCATGTGGTGACGGAAATCGACCCGAAGACCGGCGCGCTTCTGGGGCGAAATCCCTACAATGCCGAGTTCGGCGATCGCGTGACATTTCTGGATACCAGCGAATCACAGCGCATCACCAGCGGCGATCGCACCGAATTCATCGGCCGGAACGGTACGCTTGCCAACCCCGCCTGCATGGGGCGCATGAAGCTGTCGGGGCGGGTCGGCGCCAGTCTGGATCCGTGCGCCGCGATGCAGGTCCGCGTGGAACTTGCCGAAGCTCAGGAGCGCGAGGTTTCATTCACCTTTGGGTCCGGACGCGATCTGGCCGATGCGCGAAATCTGGTCAGCCGATTTCGCGGTGTGCGGCAGGCGCGCGAAGCGCTTGAAGGCGTGTGGCGTTATTGGAATCACACGCTGGGTGCGGTGTATGTGGAAACGCCGGATGCATCGCTCAATTTTTTGGTCAATGGCTGGCTGCTCTATCAGACGCTGGCGTGCCGTGTCTGGGGACGCAGCGGTTTTTATCAGTCGGGCGGCGCATATGGCTACCGCGACCAATTGCAGGATGTGATGGCGCTGGCGCATGCCGAGCCAGGTATCTTGCGGGCGCAATTACTGCGAAACGCCAGCCGGCAGTTTCGCGAGGGGGATGTGCAGCATTGGTGGCATCCGCCAACCGGTCGAGGCGTGCGGACGCGGATCAGCGACGATTATCTCTGGCTGCCATACGCCACCTGCCGGTACATCGCTGCCATCGGTGACACCGGCGTGCTGGATGAGCGCGCCCCATTTCTCGACGGCCGGCCGGTTAAGCCGGGCGAAGAGAGCTATTACGACCTGCCCATCCAAACCGAGGAAACGGCGACGCTGTATGAACATTGTGTTAGGGCGATCAAGAATGGCCTGAAGTTCGGCGACCACGGCCTGCCGCTGATGGGCGCAGGCGACTGGAACGATGGCATGAATCTGGTCGGAGAGCATGGCAAGGGCGAAAGCGTTTGGCTCGCGTTTTTTCTGTTCGATGTGCTGAAGCAGTTTGCCGAAATCGCCGCGTTGCGGCAGGACAGTGTTGTGGCCGATCTGTGCCGCGTGCAGGCGGCGAATCTGCGGAAGAACATTGAGGCGCATGCGTGGGACGGACAGTGGTATCGCCGCGCATTTTTCGATGATGGTGAGCCGATGGGTTCATCATCCAATGCCGAATGTCGCATTGATTCGCTGCCGCAGAGCTGGTCGATTATTTCCGGCGCTGGCGATATCGACCGGCGCATTCAGGCGATTGATGAGGTGAATCTGCATCTGGTCGATCGCGAGCTTGGGCTGATTCGCCTGTTCGATCCGCCGTTCGATAAGTCAGATCAGAATCCTGGCTATGTGAAGGGTTACGTGCCCGGCGTGCGCGAGAACGGCGGGCAATACACGCATGCCGCAATCTGGGCAGTCATGGCATTTGCGCGGCAGGGGGATGTGGATCGTGCGTGGGAATTATTCAACCTCATCAACCCTGTGCGCCATGGCGACAGTCCGGCCACCATCGATCGATACAAAGTCGAGCCATACGTCGTGGCCGCCGACGTGTATACAAACCCCCAGCACGCCGGCCGCGGCGGCTGGACCTGGTACACCGGTTCGGCGGGCTGGATGTATCGCCTGCTGACCGAATCGCTTCTGGGTTTGCGGCTGGAGGTTGATCATCTGCGGATGGAACCTTTGATGCCGAAGGAATGGGATTCGTTCATCTTGACCTATCGCTTTCGCGAAACCTGGCACCGGATCGACATCCGCCGCGTGGGCGAAGGGAACGATGTCCTGCGAGTGCGCTTCGACGGCGCCGACCGGCCGGACAAGACAATCCCGTTGCTCGACGACCGCCGTGAACATCGCGCGGAAATTGAAATCGGCGCAGCGCCGCCGAGCTCGCCCGCGCCGCAGAGCGGAACCGTTATAGAGCAAGCAATCGCCAGCCAATGATGCCGCCGGCGCCAGATGAACCCTCGACTCAACTGCAGGATGACATTGTTGCGCCGACAGCGAAAAGCAGCCCAACGAGTCCGACGAGGCGTCGAACTTGATCCGCGCCAAATACTCGCACGGCCGAACGACCTCCCGGCAAGCTTGACACCGCGCCCGACGCCAATATGATGCTGGAACGATCGCGGGGTAGAGCAGCCTGGTAGCTCGTCGGGCTCATAACCCGGAGGTCG
>JBBQCK010000072.1:0-8876 GCA_038318605.1 Tepidisphaerales bacterium
GGACACTGGTCGAGCCGGACAGGCTGTTCGTCCCGCTCAGATTGACCGATCCGCTGTTCAGCAGGGAACCGGCACCACTGACATTGTTGATATTCAGCGTTGCACCGGACGACACATTCAAAGCCGTGTTGCTGTTCAGGATAACGCCCTGAGTACCGGTGATGCTGTGGGTTCCGGTGAAGACCGAAATCTGACCATTGCCACTTGACGCCTGGATCGTCAGCGCGGCCAAGGTGGTATCGATTGTGTAGGAGTTGGTGGCATTGAGGAAGTAAATATTGCCGACCGTCTTGGCGGATGCCAGCGACACAGTTGCCGGGCCGGTGATGTTGCCGGCAAAGAGGGCCGAATCGCCGACGCCATTCGGGAACGGGGTGGGATTCACGCCATTCTTGATCCAGTTGTTGTTGTCGCCCCAGTTGCCCGAACCTGGGAGGAACCATTCGGTCGGAGCATTGGCGTCGATCAGGACAAAGACGCCGTTGCCATAGGTGCCGTTGCTGCTGACGGTATAGCCGGCCGGCAGGCCACTGCTGACAAATGTGCCGGTTCCGACTGTGCTCGAAGCCGTCAGGACAGGATTGATCCAGCCCGTTGGATCGCCAAGGCCAGTCTTGGTGAAGTTGAGGTTGTAGGAGCCGCCATCCAGGTTGAAGGCGCCGCCGGCCGCGATCTGATCGAAGCCGCTCGGTGTGATGTTCAGGTTGAACGAGGCGCCGTTGCCCAGCGACAGATCGCCACCGACGTTCCAGGTGGTAATCGTGCTGGACGGGCTGACGGTGACAGCACCCGTGCCCGACACCGCCAAAGATCCGAGCGTGCTGATGGTGCCCGAAGCAACACCGCCGACTGCGGTGCCGCCGGTCACGCTCAGGTTGGGGGTGAATGTTGCGTTGTTGATATTGACAGTGCCGTTGGTGACGGCGAGCGTGCCGCTGCCGCTGACGATGCCGTTGAAGGTCATCGAGCCGGTACCCTTCTTGGTGACCGTCTTGCCAGTGGCAATTGAGGTCTCGACATTGGTTGCGACGTTGATCTGCCCGGTACCCTGCACATCCACGAATCGGCTGTTATTGAACCGCAGTCCGTTCACAGAGGTCGCCGAGGCAGTGCCGACGTTGATGATGCCGTCGGTGGCAGCGGCTGCGCCCTTGACCGTCCAGCCAGCGAACGTTGTCACACCATCATTGTCCAAGCCCTCGAAGGCGAGGTAGGCCCGCTTGCCGGCGGAGGTTGCCACATCGACGCTGAGGCTGGTGCCGGTGGTGTTGTCAGCGTGCTGGATGAAGTTAAGTCCACCCAACTTGATGAAGGTGGAGGAGTTGCCGGCAGTGCCGTGGCTGGCACCGAAGTCCACTGCGGTGTTCTTGATTTCGAAGACGTTGGCGGAATTGCCGTCCCCGCCGTACAACGTGCGGAAGAAGTTGGTGGCCGTCACACCGCCCATGGCGATGGTGGCGGTGGTGTCGAGGATGACGCTGCTGCCACCGCGGAGACTGAAACCACCGCGGTGAGAACCGCCGCCGGTGGCTCCGTTCATGTGGCGGAGTGAGTCGGTCACGGTGACCGTCGATCCCGCCTCGACGAATGCGGTGCCGTTGCGGTTACCGCCATCTGTGCCAATGCGCAACTGAAAAAGAGTATTGCTTGCACCGTTGGCGATATGAACGCCAGCCTCGTTCGTAGTCGATGCGCCAGTGAGGATATTCCCTTCGCTGGCGATATTGCCTTGAGATTCGATGATGTCAGCACCGTTACCAGTGTAGGTGCCGGTGATGTACAGACCGTGGAAATTGGTTGTCGTCTTGAGCTTGCTGTTATTGGTGACGTTACCGAACGAGATGCTGTAGTCGCTGGCGCTGGCACCGTTGACGGTCAGCGTCTTGGTGGCCGCGATCGAAAGATTACCCATGGTCAGTGTCTGGGCGGTCGCGGTTGCGACATGATCGATATTGATGGCGCCGCTGGAGGTCGTTGTTACGCCCAAGCCAAAATTGGTGGAGGTTTCGCTGCGAAGCTGGAGGGTGCCGCCGGTGCTGAAGTCAAGCGTACCCGTGCCCGCGCCGGCCGCGTTCAACTGAAACGTCTTGCCGGCAATCGCGATGCTGTATCCAGTGGTTCCAAAATTCAGCGCGCCTGCCGTGATGTTGACGCCAAGCGTGATGACGGCCGGATTGGGAGATGTTTCATAACCGATATATGCGTTGGCGTCGGTGGCGTTTACCCACAGCCCATTCGCGGCCACGTTCGGCGCCTGTAGGCCGACATCCCAGTTTGGAGTTGAGGTGTTCCACGTTCCAGCGCCGCCAACCTGAGTGTCACCGGGATCCCAGGCGTAGTCAGTAGCGAACACTGGCGTCGCCAAGGCGGCCATGCCGATGGCGGCCGCGAGGATCGCCTTGCGGCGGGCATTTGGAACAACTTGAGACTTGCGAGAGCTTCCCGAAGTGAAATTGCGATTCATCAGACTCATCCAAAGATATGTGACCCCCACTTGCGCGGGGTAATCGAGCCACCCGACTAAGGCGGCCCGCACTTGACTACAACTTAGACGACGCCGGGCCGACGAAACCCGGCTAATATCAAAAATTTGTGGTGCGATATTTTCGCAGACGCCAAAATAGTACTCCAAGGCAGTTGAAACCGATCAGGCCGGCTTCAGAAATGATTCGCCGGGGCAAAATGCCCGACAGCGAAAAACAACATTGATTTCGATCGCCACCCCGGCCTGGCGGCCGGTTGCCATCCGCGACTTACCCTCGACGGAAGGCCCTCAGGTTGCGACCTCGGCTGTGTGCCTGTCGCCTGCGATCGAACTATGCCGGATTATGCAACCACTCTCCGAAAGCGTCAAGAAAATAATGCGCATTCACGCATATTTTCTTTGAAAATCGCTTGTGGGGATCGCCACACCACTTTTCACACTGGGTTAAGCAAAAAGTTATCAATTTATAACGGCTATAAGCGTCTGCGCTGCGCGGCGTTATAAAAATTCTTGTCATAGAAGATATTAACCGGACTTGATGTAGTGCCCTGTGCGAGGGGCGAGAATCTTTTCACCTTTTCCTGTCTCTTCTGGTATACCCACCGGCGCGACGTCAGGCTGCGGCGGAACCATCGGGGCGGGACGGTGTAATTTACCGGCCGAGCGGTGACGATCGTTGCAAATGGAGCCACTCACAATGACGACCTATCCCATCGCGCCGGAATTACGATCGATCCTGCTTTCGACCGGAAAGCACAACCTGCTCTGGGCGGAGTTTGACGAGCAGGGGCAGGTTAAAAATTGCTGGCAGGCCTTCGATCGATCGGCCGTCCCGGCCGAGGCTTTTCTGGAAATGCTCGAACAGGGTTTGCTGCGTATTAAAGCGGAGATCGGGCCATGCATCCGGGCGTATACGTTGACGTCGGCCGGGCGGGCGGTGGTGGCGGGGGTTTAAGGGAGTAGGCAGTAGGCGGTAGGCGGTTGGGGAAGGCCGAAACCCGCATTCCCGAAGGAAGGCAAGCACCAGGGCTTGAAGGTATGGAGTGCGCATTGGCCTGGGAAGCCGACATCGGAATCGCTGAATTTCTGTTCCCCGGGCGGATGTCTGCTGATCGCCGTTTTGCACGAAGGGGCGAGCTACACGTAAGGACGTGAAACGTGAAGCTGGCCGCACCTGCCTGCAACTTGCAACCTGCATCGCCCGCGCGGCGGGCGTTACCATTGCCGTTAGTCCAACTCCGGACCGGCCGGGGGCTTTGATTCGCGTAGTTTGTAACCAAAACCGCGGATGGTTTCGATTTGGTCGCCGGCGGGGCCAAGTTTTCGGCGGATGGCGGTGATGTGGACGTCGATCGTGCGATCGAAGACTGCCACGTCGCGGCCGAGGGCGGCGTCGATGATTTCGTCCCGCGACAACACCCGGCCGGGGCGGGTGGCCATGAATTGCAGGATTTTGAATTCGGTGGCGGTGAGCTGGACTGGCCGGCCCTGCGCCAGGATTTCGTGCGCGTTGACGTCGATGGTCAGCTCGCCGATGCGCATGAAGTCGGGGGTGTCCTGCAATGCGCTGCGGCGCAGGATCGCCTTTGCGCGGGCGGCCAATTCGCGTGGGCTGAACGGCTTTGTGATGTAATCATCAGCGCCAAGTTCAAGGCCGACGATCTTGTCGGCCTCGCTGGCGCGGGCGGTCAGCATGATGATCGAGACGTGGGCCGTGCGTCGATCGGCGCGCAGCCGGCGGCAGACCTCCAAGCCATCGATGCCGGGCATCATCAGATCGAGCACGATCAGATCGGGCTTGAGGCGGTGCGCCAGATCGATGCCGCTCTGGCCGTCGGCTGAGGCGATTACGTCGAAGCCCTCTTTCTCGAGGTTGTAGCGGACAAGCTCGATCAGGTCTTTTTCGTCGTCGATGACGAGGATGGTGGCCTTGGGCATGGGTCACGTCCTCACTGTTTGCAAATCACAACTGCGCGGAAATGTTCACGAACGCGGCATGCCATTGCCAAAAGCGCGAGACGCTTCGGGTTCGTCGCCGCTTGTGTGGCCTGGCGAATCGGCCGCTGCGACGCCGGCGCCGGCGGTCGAGGTGGCGGCGGCATCATCCGGCGATTCGTGCGGGCGCGTGTGTCGCACGTCGCGCCCCTGTATCCAATAGATCACTTCCTCGGCGATGTTGGTCGAGTGATCGCCAATGCGCTCGAGATTGCGCGACACCAGAATCAGCGACAGCGCCCGCTGGATGGTGGTGGGGTCGGCCATCATGTAGGTCAGCAGTTCGCGGAAAATCTGATTGCGGAGCGCATCGACCTTTTCCTCCTCAAGCAATACGCGCTCGGCCCGGGCGACGTCACGATCGACCATCGCCGACAGCGAATCGCGCACCATTTTCTGCGCGATGTCGGCCATGATCGGCAGATCGACCATCGGCTTAAGCGGCGGGGCCGCCAGGACGAAATGGGAGTTCTGGGCGATGTTGATCGCCTGATCGGCGATGCGCTCAAGTTCGGTGCAGATGCGGCTGGCCATGAAGATGAAGCGCACATCGGTGGCGACGGGCTGCTGCAGCGCGGCAAGGCGCACGGCGCGATCGTCGATCTCGACCTGCAGGGCGTTGACCTCCTGCTCGCGCGCGTAGACCTCGGGCACCCATTTTTCGGTGCGATCGAGCAGGCCGCGAAACGCCAGGCCGATCATGGCCTCGGCGGTGGTGCCCATGACGACGACCTTTTGGAAAAGCTCTTGAAGTTGTTGCTGGAATAGTCGCATGATTAGTTGCCAGATTGGTTGCAAGTTGCCGGAAGAAGCTGCCAGTTATCCGTTGCCATTCACAGTTACCAGTCGTCTCGCCATTCCCGCGCGGGCGGGATTCCTGTCTCTGCCCACTGCCGGCTGCCGGCATCTATTCTGCCGATTGCCGACTACTTCTCTGCCTATCGCCCACTGCCACCATTCACCCAAATCTGCCTGTCACATAGGCTTCGGTTTGCTTGAGCAAGGGGTTCAGGAACAGTTTGTTGGTCGGGCCGTATTCCATGAGGCGGCCGATGTACATGAAGGCGGTGTAGTCGCTGACACGGGCGGCCTGCTGCATGTTGTGGGTGACGATGATGATGGTGTATTTGCCGCGCAGTTCGTAAATGAGGTCTTCGATTTTGCCGGTGGCGATGGGATCGAGCGCGGAGCAGGGTTCGTCCATGAGCAGGACCTGCGGGTCGGCGGCGATGGCGCGGGCGATGCAGAGGCGCTGCTGCTGGCCGCCCGACAGGCCAAAGGCGCTGGCGTGGAGGCGGTCTTTTACCTCATCCCACAGCGCCGCGCCGCGGAGCGAGCGTTCGCAGACTTCGTTCAGCACGGCCTTGTTCTTTTCGCCATCAATTCGCAGGGCATAGACCACATTTTCGAAGATGCTCATCGGAAAAGGATTGCTCCTTTGGAACACCATTCCCATGCGCTTGCGAAGTTCGATCACGTCAACGTTTCGGGCGTAAACATCCTGGCCATCAAAGACCATGCTGCCTTCGATGTGGACGCCGTCAATCAGATCATTCAGGCGATTCATCGAGCGGAGCAGGGTCGATTTGCCGCAGCCGCTGGGGCCGATCATGGCGGTGACCTTGCCGCGGGCGATGTCCATGTTTATTCCGTGCAGCGCCTGCGCGGTGCGATTGTAGTAGAGCCTGAAATTAGACACCTGCAGGAGGGCAAACTCGTTGGCGATTTCCGGATGGGTGCAGGTGTTGGCGGGAAGTTCCTTCAATACCGCGGCGGTGCGCTCATTTTCGGCGCGCTGGTCGGGAGAAAGGCGCGGCGGCTGGGAGGTCGCGGCCTGCGGCGGAAGCGGCGGCATGCCAGGCTGCGCGCGAACCGGCGCGCTTGAGGGGTCATGCCCTGTGGCGGGCGCCTGAGCCAGCGGGGCGCGTCGCAGCGCCTCGGGCGCGGCCGGCGGTATCGGCGGCATGCGCGGCGTCTGATCGATGCTGGTCGAGTTCTCCATAATGAATTCGCTTCCGCTTACGGAATGGCTTTATCTAGCTGGCCACATGTTTCGATCGGGCAACGAGTCGCATGGTCAGGTTCAATGTGAAAATCATTGCGATCAATACGAGAATGCCGGCCCAGGCTTGTCGCTTGAGCTCGGGATAAGGGCCGGTGGCATAGTCATAAATCTGTTTGGTCAGCGATGGGAAAGGGTGTGACGGATCCTTTTCGAGGTAGCGGCTTCCCAGCGCTGTAAAGAGCAGCGGCGCGGTTTCGCCGGCGACGCGGGCAACGGCGAGCATGATACCCGTCACAATCGAACCAGAGGCGGCGGGAACGACAACCTTCAGGATGGTCCACGCTTTTGTTGCGCCGAGGGCAATTGACGCTTCACGATAGCTCTGCGGCACGAGTCGCAGCATTTCCTCAGTGGTGCGGGCGACGATCGGAATCATGATGAACGCCAGCGCAAGGGCGCCGGCCCAGCCGTTGTAATGCCCCAGCGGAACGACAAGCAGCTCGTAGCCGAGAATGCCGACGACGATGCTCGGCACGCCTGCCAGGACATCACACACAAAGCGAACCGGCGTCGCCAGAAACGAGTTGGCGCTGTACTCGCAGAGGTAGATTCCCGTGAGCATGCCAATGGGGATGCCGACCGCGCCGGCGATGGCGATAAGAATGGTTGTGCCGACCAGGGCATTAAACATTCCGCCGGGATTGTGCGGATCGCCCGTGGGCAACTTGGTGAAGAAGTCGAGGCTCAGGGATTTCAGCCCGATGAACGCGATGTAGCCGATCACCAATCCGAGCAGCAGCAGGATCGTGATGGTGAAGGCGATGCTCAGCACGAACGCAGTGTGGCTGCGGGCGCGACTGAGGGTGTTGTAGAGGGGCGTTCCCATTGGTTCGCGGGCGTTGAAAAGGTCAATGACCCCGGGCGGAGCGCGCCGATCCGCCGACGACGAGCCAGCGGGCGAATATGTTAAATGCAAGCGACATCAGCAGCAGAATCAGCGCGACCTGTACCAGCGACGATTGATGCAATGCGTCGTTGGCTTCTGCAAACTCGTTGGCCAGCAGCGACGACATGGTTTGAGCCGCCATGAACGGCGACGCAGTGATCTGGCTGATATTGCCGATGACCATGGCGATTGCCATGGTTTCGCCGGCGGCTCTTGCCAGACCGAGCATCACCGCGCCGAAAAGACCGGCCCGGGAGTACTTGAGCATCTCCTTGCAGCTTTGCCACCACGTCGCCCCGAGCGCAAGGGAGCCTTCGATCTGAGTGCGCGGGACGGTCTTGAGAACATCGCGCGCCAGTGCGGTGATGATGGGGATGATCATGATGCCAAGAATCAATCCGCCGCAGAGCATATCGCGGCCAGTGGGCGCGATTTCGCGGATGATGACCTGCCCGTCAAACGTGGTGTAGGTCATCGCGAACATCCAGCCAAGGCCCGGCGGATTGCCGAACATGCTCAACAGGTGGGCATCGATATTTGAAATGTGATTCAGTACGCGGCCAATCGCGGGGACGAAATAAAGCGTGGGAAACAATACCACCGATATCGCGGCCACCACGCCCAGCGTTTCCCACGGAGAAAGATTGGCCGCCAGCTTTCGCATCATTTTACGGACAAACCAGCACATGGCGACGAAGCAGACAATGAGCAGCAGGAGCATGAGCCAGCTTCCGCCGGGAAGGCGCTCATAAATCTTGAAAGCCAGCGGCTCCATGTGGCGTTGCAGGAATGGCGTCATGACGAACAGCCCCCAGAGGCCGAATGCAATGCTGGGTATCGCCGCCAGAAATTCGATCAAAAATGAAATCGGCGCGGCAAATCCGCGCGGGCTGATGCGCGTCAGGAAAAGCGCTGCTCCGATGCTTAGAGGCACCGCAACAAGCAGCGCGATGATGGAACTGACGGCGGTTCCAAAAATGACCGGAGCGGCGCCGAATGAGGGCGGAAGCGTCTCGGTTACGATCTCGCCATCTTCATCGCGGACGAGTTTTCCCTCCGGCGTGCGCACCGAACGGGTGATCTCGTTCGGCCGCCAGGTTGACGAGGTTAGAAATGCGAAACCAAACTGTCGGATGCTGGGTATTGCCGCCACGAATAACACGGCAACCAGCGCAAAAAGCATGAGCAGAACCGTCAAGGCGCTGCCGGCGGTCAACAGGGTGAGAACCCTGTCCGCGCCAAGCTGGAGGCCTGGCGAACGGGTAATCTCCCGTCGCGGGCGGTAATAGCCCAGCGCGCTGCCGCCTGCTTGTGTGGGCACAGTTTGTGGTATGGACTGCGACATCGTGGATGCCTGGAAGCTTGCCGCCGGCACAGTTCGTTCATGGACATCGAGCGCCCGCAGGCGATTCTGGAACAGGCCGGATCACGGTTGATCCAGGCCT
>JBBQCK010000073.1:0-8867 GCA_038318605.1 Tepidisphaerales bacterium
GCCAATACCTCGGGATCTTCGACTGTTGTAAAAATACGATAATGGGCGGTTTGAAGAGTTTTGGCCGGGCGTTCGGCCGCCGTCCAGTCGTGCGATTCAACCGCCGCCGGCGCGGTCGGGCCGACCCACTGCCCAAGTGGCGGCCGGGCGCTGTCGGTGCAGCCTGCCAACAGCAGCGACGCCAGTGCCAGGATTGCTGCAAGACCGCTGAATGCCCCGCTGCGCTTCGCAGAGGCGCGCCAAGGGCCAACTTCCCGCCACGCCGCGCCTCGCCGGATAGGTTGCAAAATTTGACGCCCCTTGCCGGTCACGCGACAATTCCGCCCCCACACGTTTTTTCCCGGACTGAAATCCATGGCATCCATTCGCTTTGACGTTGTCAGCATCGGCACACTGAGCCGAAACCGCTTGTGGAACGAAGCCCAGGCGACGCGCACCGCGCACTCGACGACGACCTTGATTCGAACGTCCGACGGCCGGCACATTCTGGTCGATCCGGGCTTGCCCGCACAGGCGCTCGCCGCACGATTATACGAGCGCACCGGCCTGCTGGCGGACCGCATCGATACCATATTTCTCACCAATTCCCGCGCAGCCCATCGCCGCGGACTCGATACATTTTTCAATGCCAACGTGCTTATCCATGAGCTTGAGCAGCAATCGGCACGGGCTCGTCTGGAAACGCTGATCGATGAAGCGCCCGCCGAAGATCTCGATCGCGCCGCAATGGAACGCGAACTCGACCTGCTTAATACCTGGAAGCCCGCGCCTGACAAACTCTGTGATAATGTCGATCTGTTCCCGCTTTTTGGCTATACGCCGGGAAATTGCGGCCTGCTGCTGGCGCTGACGACCACAACCGTTCTCATCGCCGGCGACGCCGTTCCCACCGCCGAGCACTTTCTCGCCGGTCAGACGCTCGCCGATGCCCAGGACCTTCGCCAGGCCCAGGACGCGCTCGCCGAGGTCTACGAAATCGCCGACCTCATCATCCCCGGCCACGACAACCTCTTCATCAACCCGCGGACCTACGGCATATGAAATGGCCGCATCGGATCATCGCCCACCGCCCGGTGCGAGGTCGTCGTTGATCGCCTTGACGATCGCCTCCTGCAATTCCTTCATCTTCCAATTGCTCTCGGCGGGCGTGTCGTTCATCATGATCGAAAACGCATACCACTGATCGTTTCGCGCGTGTAGATACCCGCTGAGGGCGCTGACCCGATCAATGAACCCGCTCTTGGCCAGCACGCGCCCGCGGAGATCCGCGCCCTCGAAGCGATGTTCCAATGTTCCATCCTGGCCAGCGACCGCCAGAGTGCCCATGTACATTTCGTGCGACGGCGCATGGTAGTTAAACGCCAGCAGTCGCGCGATCGCGTGCGGGCTGATGCCGTTTTCTCGCGACAGGCCGCATCCGTCGTCGAGATGAAATTCCTTCTCATCAACGCCGGCCTTGCGCAAGTGGGCCGCCACGGCCGCCACACCATTCTGCCACGACCCGGGCTGTCCCGTTTCGGCAAAACCCAGACGTTTGCACAGCGATTCGGCATACAGGTTCATGCTGTCCTTGTTGGCCCGCAGAAGCACCTGCTCGATCGGTGTTTCGTGCATGGCAAAAAGCGTCCAGGTTTTGTCCGCCTTTCCGCCCGCAAGCATCGACCGGATGGTCCGATCGCGATGAACCTGGCCCGTGACCTTCATGCCACCCGCCGCCAACGTCTCGGCCAACACCGTCGCGGAAAACATGCTCGGATCGTGAACCGTCACCGTCACCGGCGTATCCGAACTTCCCGGCCATCGGCCGCTCAGCCGCACGTCGTTGCTTCCCAGCCGCCGCGTAAGCGATACCGGGCCTTTTTCGATGCTGCATCGATTTTCAACATTGAGATAGGTCGTCGAGGGAATGGTGCGAAAATCCACCAGCGGCCCGGCCCCGGCCCTCAGATAAAACTCAACGCAGTTTGCATTGAGATTCATCCCCGCAACCTGCGCCGAATAGCGCAGGTGCTGGTTGTTGGGAGTCCAGTGCGGATGCATGAACTCTTCATCGAACACGCTGTCGTCAATGATCACGTCGCGGACCGACTGCACGCCCGCCTTGCGCAGGGCGGCCGTCCACTGTTCAAATACGGTGGTAACATCCCAGCCGCTTTTGCGAAGCATTTCTGCGTCGCCAAACGTCGGGTCGCCATCACCGATGAGAATCAGATCGTCCCCATGCCGCACCAGCAGTGTGCGAAAACGAAAATCCGCACCAAGACCCTGCAGCGCCGCCGAAGTGGTCGCCAGCTTCAGATTGCTGGCCGGCATGTATCGATCGGCGGACGCAAGTGAGAAAACCTCCCGATCGCCCTTTGCATCCTGACCAAGCTGAACGACTTCGACACCAACCGACGTCCGGCTCAAAAACCGATCCTGCGATATGGTTTTGACATCCCCCGCAAGATCAGCTTTGGCGATCCATCCCAACCCAAGCATCAGCACGATGGCCCCGCCCCGACCGGCCAACGCTCGTACATCAATTCGATGTCGTTTCATCCGTGAAACTCCAGCGCAAAAAGGTCCAACTCAACAACTTCGCGGGCTTGGCGAACCGCACCGACGACGATCCACACAAGCCTATCGGACGAAATGTACATGGCAAGTGAAAGCCGGCCCTGCGCAATGATTTCCACCAGATCCCGCCCGCTCGGCTCATTTTACTCCAGGGTCATTCCGTCGCCGTCGCGCATGTAACAAAAACCGTCTGGATTGAGCGCGGACCGATCTCCACCGCCGCTTCGCCGTTTTGCAGTGGTAGAGGCGTGCGCATTTCCTCCATTGGAGAGCAGATGGACGCTTCGGAGATGCCTTGCCCAACTAAGCGCACGCGGGCAGTGGTCTTTTTCGATCCCGCGTTCAACATTCGCAACACAATGCCGCGCTGATCGTGTGCGGGCGATGTATGCAGCAATTGCACATTCCGGCCCTTCACGTCGATCAACTGCTGCGATCTCGGCCGGACCGCCGCGGCAATCGGATGTACCTCAACCGGTGTGGACGCCTCCGCGCCGAGCCGCATCGAAGTCGCGGCGTCGAACGCGCCGTGGGTGAGCAACTCATAACGCACCTTAACCGTCCCGGGCTGGCTGGCGCGGAAATTCGTCATCCAATAATTGTTCGCCGGCCAGGGAAGCAACATCATGCGATCCGGTCGCTGACCAATCGGCGACTGACGGGCAAATTTGAAATCCCCGATCTGAACCATCGGCGCATCCGGGCATGCCAATGTAATGCCGTGCTTTTCGTTGTGTACCGAAACCCATCGCCCCACCGTCACATAGTCGGTGCAGCTCCCTGTCAGTTGCTCCGCCTCATATTCCACGGGCAGTCCCGCCGAATCAAAATGCGCCCGCCAGCCCGGCAGGCGCATGGGCATCGGAAAATAAATGCCCTGCGGCGTCACGATGTCGCGCATTGTAAAACTCGCCGTCAGCTCGATCGCCGGGCGATGTGCAAAGAGAGTTATCCGCTGCTCGAGCGCATCCACACCGGGCGCGTCGAACGACATGACGATCGAAATCCGATCCGCCTCGCGCTCCACGCGGCATTCGCGAAGCCGCCGCACCGGCCGCCGGCGCGGCCGCCAGTCGGTGATCCAACCGGAAATGTTGCGATGCAGCGTACGCCAGTCGAACGAGTGCAGATGCTCGCGGCCAAAATGCCGATAGTTCGGCCGGCCCATCACGGTTTCTTCCACAAACCCGAAAAACGCCCACGGAGAATCGTCGTCGATCACTTGCCATCGCTGCGCCTTGTCAAGCAGCGCCACGATCCGGCCGGTCTTCGGATTGAACGTCAGCCGATGCGTTGGCGATTCGATCGTGTTTCGGGTCGCCTTCAGACCGCGCGCCGGCGATGCAACCGGCAGCTTCGACAATGGCACAGTCCGCCAGCCCGAAGCGGGCAATTCAATCGGGCCGACAGTCACCGCGCTGTCGTTGACGCATCGCAATTCAGGATCGCTCAATGATTTGCTGTGGTTGTAGCTCCATTTTCCCGACTGCCAGTTGGCCGGCATCGAAATGTAAGTTGTCCGCTTGAACGGTGCGGGATTGAACAGCAGCAACCCTTTGATGGCGCCATCGTCGGCGGGCATTGCGCGATTTCCCGCCAGTCGATCGAGCAGATCGGACATCAGCAGATGGGTAAGCGACTTGGCTTTATATGCGTAGTGCGCCTTGTAATGCCATTGTTCGGCCGTGTTGTCCGACGACGGATGCGCAATGGATGCAAAGCCGCCCCAGGTATGCTCGCCCCAAAGCAAAAGATTGCACCACGCCTCCGCATGTGGATCGGCCGGAATGATCGGCGCGATGGGCGCGTCCTCATTCTCTGCATCGCCCGCTGGCGGATCGGCCTTTTCCTCCATCGGCAACGGATAAAACGCCGCCAGCAGATCCGCGCTCGCCAAGCGCGCCGCGGCGCGCTGGCCAATGGCGGTTTCCCGCGTGCTGCTGGCGCATCCGAAGTTCCAGTAGTCGCTCCAATCGCCCCCGTGCGCCGGTATGGTTTTCGGATCCTGCTCGCCGAGTTTTTGAAGGAGCTGCTCGGGTGTGATCAGCCGTATGCGCGGCTCGCGCCCCTCATTGTTCCATTGTCGGATTAGATGCGGCAGGCGGGCATCAGGCGGATTGTTGTCGTCAAACCCATCGCGCGTCACCGTCATGTAAATGAAATCGAATGGATAATCCGCCGGCAGCCGACGGATGTAATCCTGCAATCCGACCGCCATCGCCTCGGTGCTGCGCTCGCGCAGCCGCGCTTCGCGGTTGAACGCGTTGTAGTGTTCGCCATTGAAAGAGAGCAGTTTGCGGCCCGACGGAGTTTTCCAATTAAATGCCATCGGCCGGTGCAGGGGAAACCCGCCGAAAACGATGTTGATCCCCATGATCAGCAGCTCGATCCCGCAATCGAGCAGCATGTCTGAAAGAGGCCACGCCAGCCCGTTCACATCGTGGTTGATCGCGACGCGCACCGGCACGCCAAAACGATCGCGCAACATGCGGATCGGTTGGAGCGATCGCGCAAGCATCTCCGCGCTGTAAAGCGGCGTGATGTTGCAGAACATCCCCGCGACGCCGATCTGTCCCCGCCGACCGGCCGCGCGAAATCGATCGATGTCCCGCGACGACGCCTTCTGCATCCAGTGCAGAACACCGCATGTGGTTTCGCACGTCCAGACGAAACGCCCACCATCGGGCCAGTCGGCCGTCTCATCCGCCAGATTGATTGCCCGGTCTATAAAACGGCGTTGCAGCTCCCACAAAATCGGCACCGGGTGCGTGTACCCGATGTCGGTGTGCGTGTGATGCAATAAAAGCACTTCCTTGATGTGCGACGCGCCCGCGGCAGAGGAATACTCGTTCGCCATGTCGCCGATGATAGCCACGTGCGCGCCCGCGTCACGGATGGAAGCCGCCCATACGCCATACGGCCGGGTAAAGCCATCGATCCCTGGCTATTACCGATTTCCGCGCGGCGGCGCATCCGGTGCGATGATCTCCCCTTTGATGACGATCGCCTTGCGATCCGCCTCCAACATCAGCATCTGCCGTGGCGCGTTACCCGTGTTCTGCGTCCACGTGTTCTGCCAGCGCCCCACGCCAAACGCGCTGACGCCGGCCGCCGCCATGTTCTTGTGATGCCCGGGGCTGTCGAACCATTGCCAGAATGTTCGGTCACCTTGGGTCGATCCAGCCGCGATGTTTTCGCCATAAGCGCCGTCAAAACCCGCGGCGCGCATGCGTTGGACATGCGTTTTCAGTTCAGCGGTCGGCGAAACGTGCGCGAAATATCCCAGTTCGACCATCTCCCGGCTGTGCCGCCGCGCCGACTGTACGAGCCGCGCATCCAGTTCGTAGGGAAGCATGCCCAGGCACTCGCGATAATCGTTTACCAGCCGCAAGTTCTCGCGTTCCTGCGCATCGAGAATTTCCGCCTCCAGCGCCGCGTTGTATCGCTCGATCCGCCTGCAGACGCGGTAAAATGCCAGCGGATCGGCCGTCGCATCCTTCGGCGAGCCAGCTTTGGCATCGGCCAGCAATTGCGGCGCTGCCAGCGCCTCTGTCAGCGGCCCGCCGAGCACGCGCTCGGCTTTGACCACAAGTTGCTTCTCGCTGGCGGCGTTAAATGCCGTATCGGCCGGCATGATCTGCCGCCAAAGATCCAGCAGCGGCTCGCGGCGCGACATCGCATCCAGCACATCGCATCTGCCTGCGTATGTTTCATCGAGCGCCCCGCGCAGCTCATGCAGCCGGTCGTATAGCGCATGCGCTTTGAGCAGCGTTTCGCCTTTCTCCAGAAGCAGCACATTCGCGCGCGCCTCGACACGAGCGGCCGCCAGGTCTGTCTGAGAAGCCTGGATTTTCGCCGGATCGCCGATGTGCGCAAAGGCACGCTCGACCGAGCCCTTGTCGCGCGCCAGCGCCTGCCGCAGCGTATCAATAAGTTGCCGGCGAACATTCAGGCCCATGCCCTCCAACGTCCGCGCTGCCGCGATCGACGCGGCCGGGTCGTCCCCCAAAACCGCCTCGCGCAGCCGCGCCACGACCTGTGCATGGTTCGACCCTGGGCTCGATGCTCCGCCCGCGGCACTTTGTGTGGTGGCAGCTTTTGCCGAAGCGCCGGCCAGCAGCAAAGCGCAGCCGATGAAAAAAGGTGCAATCCGCCGACGGGCGATCATCGCAGCCATGATACCCGAACGGGCAATCGACGTTATTATTATGTCGAAGTGAACGCGGCGAATCATCCAGTTCTGGAGTACGAACGCCCGGTTGCCAAATACGCGGCGAGGTTTCTGCCGGCGATGCGCGCCTGGCGATACATTGCGGGACTGGGTTGGTGAATTGAATTAAGGCCGAACCCACGCCTCCATCAATTCCGCCTCAAAGGTTGAAAGCTTCGCCCGGCGCGTGGCGATCGGCGCTGGCGCAGACGCGATGGCCGAGGTGATCTGCGACAGGTTGAACTCTGCTTGGCTTGCCAGTTGTTCGCCCTGCGGCGCGTCGCCCAAAGCGATGTACCGGCCGCGATCGTCCCCTGCGAGCCGATCCTGAAAACTGGTCCGTTGCGACGCCTTGTAAAACAGCATGTTGGCTCCCATGTTCCTGATCGCACACCCTTGCCGGCACGACGCCGATTCGGGCGGCACTCAGGACGTACGATTCGCAATTGGTGGGAGCAAAAAAATTCGTCGGGGTCGATAATATCAGCCCGCGGGCAGCCCATCACGCCCTCTGATAAGGCTGAGCAAGGGCCGCGGGTGCGCCGCTTCGGCCGGCCGTCAACGCCGGCGCAGCCAGACTCACCACATAGGGAAGCGCGACCAGAATCTGCGACATCATCTCCGATAGCCCCCGCGCCTGCGGCAAACGCTCGGCCAGCGCCCGCAACAGCCCGAAAAATATGCCGGCCGTCAATATCCCCGGCGCCGACCAGCGCCCGAAAATCACAATCGCCAACGCGAGGAACCCCTGTCCCGCAGTCATGTTTTCGCTGAACCCCTGCGTCCGCATTGTGGAAAGATATGCCCCCGCAATCGCGGCGCAGGCGGCTCCGAAAAACACGGCATAAAGTTGCCGGCGGATCACTGGCACCCCCGCGCTGTCGGCCGCGACCGGCGATTCACCAATGGCAGCAAGTTCAAGTCCCCATCGCGTGAATCGAAAATAAAGCCAGCATCCGACCCCCAAAACAAGCGCCGCCGGCACAAGCCACATCGGCGCGATTCCATAGCCAGCCACCGCGTCCGGCGCGCCGCCTTGCATGCGTCGAAAAACCAATCCGGTCACCCCGAGCGCCAGCAGATTTAACCCTGCGCCGCTGACGATCTGATCCGCCCGATAGCGTAGGACAACCACCGCAAAAATCGCCCCCACTGCCAGTCCCGCCAGCAGCGCCGCGAGGATTCCCGCGAAAAATCCACCATAAATGCACCCTTCCCATGCCGCCAGCGCCCCGACGAGCATCATTCCCTCAATGCCGATGTTCACCACGCCAGCGCGCTCGACCACCAACTCGCCAAGTGCTGCAAGCAACAGCGGCGCAGCATACAGCAGCGCCATCCTGAGAAGCTCGACATCGACGAAACCGATCGACCACATTCGGCGCATGGTAATTGCCGCCGCCCGCCAAGGCGATCTTCCGCCGCGCTTCCGCCGGCGGCGAACCGGGCCGCGCCCGCCGCAGTCTGAGCTTGTGGGCTTCTGGCGAGCGTGGTACACCCACCCGCGCTTCACCCATGATGCAATCGGGCGTTCAACGTGCGGAAGGTTCTGTGGCCGCCAAAGCGGCGCGCACGCCTTTGGATGACCGCGAACCACGCGGCCTCGGCGTCTTCTATTCCATGCACATGATCGCCGGGATTTTCCCGATCTCGGCGGCCATTCTTTTTTTTGGCTGGCGCGCGGCGCTGGCGCTGGGGTTGGTGTTGCTCGCCGCAGCCGGCGGCACGGCGATGCTGCGGCGCGTCGGCCCGCGCGGCCGAATGCTCCGCAATCCGCACGTTCTCTGGATGGCGCTGCTCATGGCGCTCTCGCTGCCGGCGAGCCTGATGAACGATGCGCTGCCCATGGCCGGCGCCGCAAGCCTTCCATGGGCGCTTCTGCCCGCGGCCGGCCTGCTGCTCGTTATTGCGATCTGGGCCTTTGGGGGCGTGGGCTCGACGCGCGTACATCCCGTCGCGCTCGTCTTCCTCATACTCTACGCCGTCGCCCGCCCGTCGCTCGAACCGCATTGGGTCCTGCAACGCGCGCATGTTGCCGCCGGCGATCTGCTCGATGCGCCGCTCGACGATGCGCTTCTGCCGGATCGCGAAGGGTGGT
>JBBQCK010000074.1:0-8861 GCA_038318605.1 Tepidisphaerales bacterium
CCCACCTTGCCAACCGCTTCGCCGTCAACGCCTTCAAGCGCGATCCAGTATTCGCCGAGCGGGTTTTTCGGATCGTCGGCTTCGGCGGCCGGCAGATCGTCGGTGCCCCAGAACTTTGGATTTTTAAGTTTGTCACGCACGGTCCACAGGCCGGTTGGCGTGGAATCATTCGCGCCGAGTCCGATCGGAAAGCTGGTGACGAACAGGCTGGATTGTTCGGTCGGGTTGCCGATGTAGATGTCCATCTGGAAGCGGCTCTTGGTGACCACCGCATGAAATGGACCCTTGATGACCTTGATGTTTTGCCCGGAGCGAAGACGACGGGCATCCTGAATACCGTTGATGCGACAGAGGAAGTCGGCCGAAACGTCAAATCGCGATGCGATTCGCGCCATCACGTCTCCACTTTGAACGGCATAGGTCTGCTGAAACGGATCCTGATTGAAACGCTTGGGTGACAGCAGGAGTTTGTCATTGATCGTACTGAGCATCTGGCGGGCGGCCTGCATTTCGTCGGGCGTTAGCCGGCCGGAGAGAAATGCGGAATTGAGAAGCTGCCGAGCGCCGAGAAGGTCGCCAGCGTCGAAGCGCGCCTGCCCATCGATCAGTGGGCGAGTGGATGTGCGGCCGGCTGCGGTGTCTGGCGTGGCGTGTGTATCTTGATGCGTGGTCAATTGCGCCGTACCGGCGGGGTCAACGTGCGAGCCGGGTCGCGCCGGTGTACCCGGTGCGCCCGGTGTCACGCTTGTGACTGCTGGCGTTGCGGGCAGGCCGCCGATGGTTGCAGCGGGCGGTTCGGGTTTGGGCGCAACCTGGGCAACGGCCGGCTGCATCGGTTGGTCGGGAACGGCCGACGCACGGCTCTTGGTGACCTTGTGAATTGTTAGAACAACGCCGAGCACGACTGTGACGGCGAGCACGGCGGCGAGCGTCCGGCTGCTGCGGTACTTGATGCGGGACATGAGAACCTCCATGTTCTCTGAAAATCGCGGTTCGATCAGTGTTCGATCAGGTTCGACGAAAAGCGTCGAATGCCTCGATCGGTGATTAGCATACTCAATGGCTGGTCGTGTTCAAGAACGGGGATCTCATCCATCACCTGTTCCTCAAACGCCAGCCCGCATCGCAGTCCGGCAAATTCAGGTTGCCCGAGAAACCGGTCGTAAAAGCCCATGCCCCTGCCGATACGATGACCCTGCGGACTGAACCCGAGCCCGGGCACGATGACCAGATCGATAAATTCGACTGGAATCGGCTGGCCGGCGGCGGGTTCGCGGATGCCTTGCTGGCTTACGGTGATCGAGGTGTTCAGCGACTTTATTTCAATCGGCAGCATCCGGCGTTGGTTCCATGAGACCTTCGGAACGGCGACCTGCTTGCCGTTTTGCCAGGCGCGCAGGGCGATGGGAGCGGTGTCGAGTTCGTCGTGGCCGGACAGGTAAAGCATGATTACGCGGGCGGCGCGAAATTCGGGGCTGGAGGTGACCAGCGCGCACGCGGCGGCGCTCTTCGAGTGACGTTCGATGTCGCTCATGGCCGCGAGGCGGTCGCGAAGCTGTTTGCGGAGTGCAGGCTTTTGCGGAAGGTCGTCCATTTGCGCAGTTGGTTTTCCTCGTCTATATCATCGGCGAAATCACTATAAATCAGACACCGCGGCGGAATCGTCGTTTGGCACGATAGATTCGCGACGTTTTCGCCAATTGGTGAGGCGCTGGCGTATTTCCGCCTCTTCGCCCCGCTCGGTCGGTTCGTAGAAGACGACATCGACGCCTAGATACTCCTGTTCGACAAAGCCGCCCTCGAAATCATGCGGATATTGATAGTCTTTTCCATGACCAAGCCGTTTGGCACCCTTGTAATGGGCGTCGCGCAAATGCACTGGAACAGCAATCGTGCGGCCCTGTCGAACGTCTTTCATGGCAGCCCAAATTGCGTTGGCGGATGCGTTGCTCTTGGGGGCCATGGCCATATAGATGGCGGCCTGACCGAGTGTGAGCTGGGCTTCGGGCATGCCGATGCGCTCGACAATGTCGTAGGTGGCCTGGGCAATGAGCAGGGCCCGAGGGTCGGAGTTACCAATGTCCTCGCTGGCGAGAATCGCAATTCGGCGGGCGATGAAACGCGGATCCTCTCCGGCTTCGAGCATTTTTGCGACCCAGTAGACGGCCGCATCGGGATCGCTGCCGCGCATGCTTTTAATCAGGGCGCTGGCGGCGTCGTAATGATCGTCGCCAGTACCATCGTAGACGATCGCCTTGCGCTGGATCGACTGCTCGGCGGTATCGAGATCGATTTTGACCGCTGCACTCCCGTTTTCGCCGGCGGCCGGCCGCTGCGAGAGTACAGCGACTTCAAGTGCGGTCAGGGCGCGTCGGGCGTCGCCGTCGCAGCGAGTCGCCCAATGGTCGAGCGCTTCATCGTCGATATGAACGTCGAATTTTCCAAAACCCCGTTCCGGGTCGGCGGCGGCGCGGCGCACGAGCGTGCGAATGTCCTCTTCGCCCAAGGCGGCAAACTGAAAAATCTGGGAGCGCGACACGAGCGGCGAGTTGACTGCAAAAAAGGGATTTTCCGTCGTCGCCCCGACAAGAATAGTCAACCCGGCTTCGACATCGGGCAGCAAAATATCCTGCTGTGCGCGATTGAAGCGATGAATCTCATCAAGGAACAGGACAGTGCGCTCGCCGGAGGTCTCAAGGCGGGCGCGGGCGGCATCGAGGACGGCGCGCACTTCCTTGACGCCAACAGCAGCGGCGTTGAGCTGCTCAAAATGTGCTTTGGAATATGCGGCGATCAGGCGGGCGAGGGTGGTTTTGCCGGTGCCGGGGGGTCCATAGAATATGACGGATGAAAGGCGATCGGCTTCGAGCATGCGTCGCAGCAATTTGCCCGGCCCGAGAAAATGCTGCTGGCCTGCAAATTCGTCGAGCGTGCGCGGCCGCATGCGCACGGCTAGCGGAGCGACGCGGTCGCGGTTTTTCTTGCGGGATTCGGCGAACAGGTCCATCGCGTTATTGTACGCTCAGCCGGCGCAATTCCCGCTACCTTGAATAAGTGCGAATTCCTGAGCCGGCCAGTCGTAAGAGCGCCTGATGGGGCGTCACTTGCCAGGTGGCCGCGATCGCTTTCTCGTCCAGTTCGTCGCCAAGTAAAACCACTTCATCGCCCGCGCGGTCGCGCGGATCGAGTTCGACGTAGGATGACTGCATTCCACACTCAATGAGCCGCGCAGGCCGGCCGTTCACGAGACAGGGCCCGGGAGCCAAGCCGCACGCATATCCGCCGAGAATTACACCGTGCCGTATAGCGTGCAGTGCGGTGTAGCCGAGCGGGCCGTTCGTGTCGCGCGCTTCGACAAGTGGGGTGCTGACGCGAACGGCCGAGCGATATAGTGCGAATCCCGGCCTTACGGCATCGAGTCGGGCTTCGGGCGTTTCGAGCATGGAGGAACCGGCGGCATGGAGACGAAGACCCAGGCCACCAAGCGTTTGGAGGAAAATTGCGAGTTGTCGTTCGTTGGTTGCGTGGGTGAATGCTTCGTGAATGTGGCCGGCGTGGATGACCTCGGCCGCGTCGGCCGGTCGGCATGCAAAACGCTGCATGCCGGTGTCAAGACATAGAACGGGATTGCAATCGCGCAGCGCCGTTGCCTGTACGACATTGGAGACTGCGGGGCAGACGCCATGGCGGAGATGGTCGTCCGCTTCGAGCGATTCGGGGGGACCGAAAGTGAGCACCCGCCGGCCGGTTCGCTCGTGAAGGCGGGCGCCGATTGCCTCGCGTAACCGAAACACGCAAAATCCTTCGACCAGGTCAGCTATCGCCTCGGATATTTCGATCGCGCCCAGGCCATAAGCATCGGCTTTGATCGTGGCGAGAATGGGGACGCCGCACCTATCGCGAAGCTGGCGTGCATTTTGGCGCACGCGTGACAGATCGATCTTGACGGTGATGGCAGGAGATGGCGCCATGGGTAAGTGGGCTTGCGGTCAGTCGGGATATTTGGCGCGATTGATGCGTGCCGAAATTGCGGCGCTGGCGTGAAGCGGGAGCAGGCGCGTCGCCCAGGCGCCAAGTTTGTTGAATGCGCCGGGAATGACGAGGCGATGGCCGCGGGAAAACGCGCGATAGCCGGCGAGCGCAACGGATCTCGCATCGGCAACGGGCATGAGGCCGCCGCCAAAAAGCGGGCTTTTGCCGAGCCCGGCACGATGTTGAAACTCAGTGCGCGTCGGTCCCGGACAGAGGGCGGTGACAGTCAGGCCAAAGCCAGCGGTCTCGCTGGCCAACGCTTCAGAAAATGAGAGTACAAATGCCTTCGTCGCGTAGTAAGCCGCCATGTACGGTCCGGGCAAGAAACTGGCGGTTGAGGCGACGTTGAGAATGCCTCGGCGCCAGCGTGGCGTGGATCTGTCGGGCCCGCCCTTCGGGCTTGATGCACCGGAAGCTTCCTTTGCCGACTGAATCATTCCGGGGAGAAACAGGCGCGTGAGGTGAAGCAATGACTGGATGTTTACCTGCACCATATCGAGCTGCGCCTGTAGCGGTATTTCAGCGAACGGCCCGACGGCGCCAAATCCAGCGTTGTTCACAAGCGCGTCGATGGCTGGCCAGCGCCGGGTCACGGCCTCAAATAGTGATTGCGGTGTATCTCCGCGCGCAAGGTCGGCCGGGAAACTGGAGGCGTGAACGCCGGGGTTGTCGCGTTCGATTTCCTTAGCCAGAGATGCAAGGCGAGACTCATCACGCGCAGTCAGCGCGATATCCCATCCAGCCTTAGCGAACAGAATCGCCAGTTCACGGCCGATGCCAGTCGATGCGCCTGTAATCAATACCTGCGGCATGATGCGCCAGTTTCAATCGCGACGGTCAAGTTGCAAGCCGGCTTTTTTCGGCCGGGTTATTCGATACGATTTCGCACATGAGTGAAGCGACAATTGATCGACAGGCATTTGGAGAGGCCGACGGGCAGGCTATTGATCTGTATGTGCTGAAAAACGGGCCGCTTCTGGCGAAGGTGATGACGTACGGCGCGCTGCTGACGGAACTGCATGTTCCCGACCGCGCAGGCCGATCAGCGAACGTGGTGCTGGGATTCGACAAGTTGCGGCAATATCTGGAGCCTCACCCATATTTTGGGGCGACCATCGGGCGATTTGGAAATCGGATTGCGGGCGGCCAATTCACCCTCGGTGGCCGGACTTTTACGCTGGCGAAGAACAATGGCGCAAACCACCTGCATGGAGGAATAAAAGGATTTGACAAGGTGGTGTGGAAGGCCCGTTCGGGAGTGGGAAACGTTGGGCCCTTTGTGACGATGACACATCACAGCGCCGACGGTGATGAGGGATATCCGGGCGCGCTGGATGTGGCCGTGACCTATACACTGGAGTCGGGGGCACTGCGCATTGAATATCGTGCCGAAGCCAGCGTTGCTGCGACGCCGGTGAATCTGACGAACCACAGCTATTTCAACCTCAGGGGCGCGGGGCGCGGAGATGTACTGCGTCATGAAGTGACGTTGAACGCTGCGCGGTACACGCCAGTGAACGAGGCGCTGATTCCGACGGGGATGATTGCGCCCGTGGCTGGGACGTCGCTGGATTTTACCGCGCCGCGCGTCATTGGTGCGGGCTTTGCGGAAATGGCCGGCGAGCCGGGCGGATACGATCATAATTTTGTATTGAATCAGAGCGCGCCGGGACAAATGACGCTGGCGGCGCGCGTGCGCGAGCCAGAGACAGGGCGCGTCATGGAAGTGTTGACCACCGAGCCGGGCGTGCAATTTTACACGGGCAATTTTCTGGATGGAACGATCAGTGGCAGCGGCGGCGTATACGCCAAACATGCGGGGTTCTGTCTGGAGACACAGCATTTTCCAGATTCGGTTAATCGGCCGGAGTTTCCTACAACAATTCTTCGGCCGGGACAGATGTTTCAAAGCGCTACTCTGCATCGGTTCAGTGCAGTATGATCGGCGCAACCATTTCAAGGAGACGTACCATGAATGCCCCATTAATTGGTGGATTGATCGCTCTGTTGTGCATTGGTGGATTTGCAACGCCAGCCCTGGCCGATGTGCCTACGACCGCGCCAGCCAAGAGCGAAATATCCATGGGACCAATGCGACGCATGACGATCCCCGCCATGAAGGTGGTAAGCGTCAGTGGGGAAACGACATTTGACGAGTTAGTGGAATTGATCGGCGACAAGGTTGGGCCGCTGATAGACGCGGTGACTGGCGGGCAGTCTAACACCTCGGTGATTTTCGTTTATCACGACGTCGATCCGATCAATAACAAACCTTTCCGAATCGACTTCTGCATCCCGGTGCCGGACGATGCGAAAGCGCCCGAAAAATATGAGACGCACAAACTGGGGGAGTTTGATTGCGCGACCATGCTGGTGACGGGCTCGGTCAACGACTTGAAAGGCGCGTATGGCAGTCTGATAGAGCAGATGATGAAAGCCGGCCTGAAGCCCGGCACCGAGACGCGCGAGCATTACCTCTACTTCGAATCGCCCGAGTCGCCGAATGATGTGACGATGATTCAAATAGCAATCGACGGCAGGCAGTAGGCGCTTGCGGAAGCGATTCCTGCAACCTGAATCTGCAAGCCGGAAGCCCGAATGCCGAATCCTCGAATCGATCTCAGCTCGTCGCCATCTGTTCTGGCAACTGGCAACAGGCAACTCTACTCATGAATTATCGCACTTTCGGAAACTCCGGCATTCAAGTTGGCGAAGTGGGGCTGGGGTGCTGGCAGCTTGGCGGTGATTGGGGTGAGATTTCCGACGATGGAGCGATGGCAATCTTGCGGGCGGCCGTCGATAGTGGCGTAGATTTTTTGGACACTGCTGATGTGTATGGCGCGGGACGCAGCGAGCGGCTGATCGGAAGGCTGCTGGCCGAGTCGTCGAGCCGATTGTTCGTGGCGACGAAACTGGGGCGGTTCTCCTTGCCGGGCTGGCCGGCCAATTTCGAGGAGCCGGCGATTCGTGAACACACAGAGGCTTCGCTCAAGCGACTGGGCGTCGATGCGCTCGACCTCACGCAATTACACTGCATTCCGACCGAAGAGCTGCGGCGGGGCGATGTGTTCGAGACGCTGCGTAAATTGCGAAGGGAAGGCAAAATCAAGCGATTCGGCGCCAGTGTCGAATCGATCGACGAAGCGATGATCTGTCTGGAGCAGGAGGATATTGCGTCCCTGCAGATCATCTTCAATATTTTCCGCCAGAAGCCGGCCGGAGCGTTCTTCGAGCGGGCGAAGCAAAAAAGCGTCGGGTTGATTGTGCGCCTGCCGCTGGCAAGCGGCCTGTTGTCGGGGAAAATGAAAATCGGCCAGACATTCCCGCCAGCCGACCACCGCAATTACAACCGCGACGGGCAGAAGTTTAACGTCGGCGAAACCTTCGCCGGGCTGGAATTTGAGCGGGGCGTAAAGGCCGCCGAGCGCGCCCGGGCGCTGTTGCCGCGCGACATTCCCATGGCGCAGGCCGCCCTGCGATGGATTCTCGATCATGAGGCGGTAACCGTTGTGATCCCAGGTGCGACCCGACCGGAGCAGGCACGAGACAACGCCGCCGCAAGCGACCTTCCCCCGCTCGGCGAACCGATCCATCGTGCGCTGGCTGAGATTTATACGCAGCATGTCGAGCCGCATATTCGCGGGCCGTATTAAATGAAGATGCGAGGTGATGGTTGCCGTGGTCCGGTTGCAGGTTGTAAGTGAAGGACGAATTGCGCGGCCTTCTGCACCGCGGGGACGATCGAAAAAAGTGACGGTACTTGTTGCTGTCTGCGCATTCCTCAATGACGAACCTACCGATGCATGCTCACCGTTGGCGACAATTCTCGCGGCGGATGCCGGTGTGGGGGGTTCCGCTGGCGGCGTTGGTGTTGCTGGTCGGGGGAACGGTGATTTACGAACTGATCGCCAAGGGCCGCAGCGATTTTGTGGGGCTGGAAAATCTGTTGAACATTCTGCGGCAATGGTCCTTCGTCGGGATCATGGCGATGGGGATGACGTTTGTGATCATCCTCGGTGGCATCGACCTCTCGGTTGGATCGCTGACGGCGCTGGCGGCAGGCGTGGGGATCATGACGCTGAACCGCGCCCTCGGTGCGGGATGGAGCGAAATGGTCGCGACGCTGGTTGCCTTCGCGGCGACGCTCGCGCTGGGTGGGGTTGCCGGCGCGGCGACGGGGCTGTTGGTCACACGCGGCCGGCTGGCGCCGTTTATTGCGACGTTATGCGGTCTGGCCGCCTATAGATCGATGGCACTGGCTTTGGCGGATGGCGGAGAGTTTCGATCGGCCAGTCCGCGCATATTTCAAATGGTCGGCGAAGGAGGCATCGCCATACCGGGAACAAACATCGCGCCGCGAGCGGTGGCCGCCGTGCCGCTGGTTTTTCCCTGGCCGGTGATTGTACTGATGGGCATGGCGGCGCTCTCTTGGCTCATTTTGAATCGCACACGATTTGGACGATATGTATTTGCCATTGGCGGGAACGAACGCGCGGCAATCTATTCCGGCGTGCCGGTGCAGCGCATCAAGCTGATGAGCTACACACTGCTCGGGTTCTGCGTCGGGCTTGGGGCTATGCTGCTGGCGTCGCGTATGAACTCTGCCAGCAGTTCCGGGACCGGGCTGCTTTTTGAGCTGGATGTCATCGCGGCCGTGGTGATCGGCGGCACTAGCATGCGCGGCGGATCGGGGTCGGTCGTCGGCACGCTCATTGGTGTGCTGCTACTGGGGGTCATCGGTAATATGTTGAACCTGCTGCAGGTTTCGGTGTATCTGCACGGCACGGTAAAGGCGGCGATCATCATCGGCGCGGTGCTGCTGCAGCGCG
>JBBQCK010000075.1:0-8845 GCA_038318605.1 Tepidisphaerales bacterium
CATCGATAAAACCGAACGCCGCGTGGACATGACCCAGCGCGGCCGCGATCGACTACAGTCATTGGCAGCCGACGACAACGGCTTCTGGCAGGGGGAGCGCCGCCGCGAAGAGCTTGTGACACAGGCGCTTTCGGCGCACCACTGCTTCATCCGCGACGAGCAGTACATGATCCTCGACGACAAGGATGAGAAGACCGGCGAAACATCGCAGAAGATCGTCATTATCGACGAATTCACAGGTCGTGTGATGGCCGACCGATCCTGGCGGCATGGGTTGCATCAGGCGATCGAGGTCAAGGAACAGGTGAAGATCACCGCCGACAAGGAGAACCTGGCGCGTCTGTCGTTCCAGCGATTTTTCCGTCAGTATCCCCACATGGCCGGCATGACCGGAACCGCTTGGGAATCGCGCGGCGAGGTTTGGCAGATTTATGGCCGGGCCATGGTGCGGATTCCGACCAACCGCCCCTGCATACGCCGCCAGTTGCCGACACGCCTGTTCGCCACCGCTGATTCGCGATGGGATGCAGTCGTCGAGCGATGCCGCGAACTGCACGAGAAGGGCGTTCCCGTGCTGGTCGGAACGCGCAGCGTGCTCGCCAGCGAAGAGGTTTCGCGAAGGCTGGCCGAGGCGAATCTGCCGCATCGCGTTTTGAACGCTAATCAAACCAAGCAGGAAGCCGAAATCGTCGCGCAGGCAGGGCAGAAGGGGCAGATCACCGTCGCCACCAACATGGCCGGCCGCGGCACTGACATCAAACTTTCCCGCGATGTGGCGGCCCTGGGCGGGTTGCACGTCATCGCGACCGAGCCGCACGGTTCGGGGCGCGTCGATCGCCAGCTTTTCGGCCGGGCCGGCCGACAAGGCGATCCCGGATGCGCCCAGCTCTTCGCAAGCGTCGAGGACGATCTTTTTATTCGACACGCCCGCCAGGTCCGCCGCATGTGGCGCACACTCGGTGCCACGCGGCTGATTGACCACGCGCAGGCAAACGCCGAGCGCATCGCCCGCTTCAACCGCCGGCAGGTGCTCAAATCCGATGACTGGATGGATGAATCGCTGCCGTTCTGATTGCTTCATCCCATTGCTAGGATTCATCCCGATCCGTTTGCACGATTGCAGTTGTGGATCGCCCGCAGCATTTTCCCGATGAACACAATCGTCCTATGATGAGCGATTTCCTCGCCTTGCCTCGGGCGCCAGCGCTGATAAATGCTGTTGCAGAACGATACAAATTCAATGCCAAAGATCGCGCCCCGGCCGTTGGTCGAGCTGCTGCTGCTCGCTGCGCCAACGATCGTGCAGATGTCGTCCTACACGCTGATGCAGTTCACGGATTCGTGGATGCTGTCTCGCGCCGGCGAGTTGCAGGCGACCGCCGCGGGTCAGGCGGGGCTGGCGGTCTTTTGCCTGATCGGGTTTGGTTTCGGCGTGTTGATGGTGGTCAATACGCTTGTGAGCCAAAGTTTTGGTCGATCGGAGCCGCGTTTGTGCGGGCGGCATTTATGGCAGGGGATTTGGTTCGGTATTGGACTGGGAATGTTCTCGCTGGTGGTCGTGCCATTCGCCGGCCGGATTTTCGCCAGTTTCGGGCATGATCCACAACTTGCGGCCTACGAAGGTGATTACGCCCGCGTGCTGATCCTCAGCGGCGCGGTGCGACTGGCCGCGACCGCGATCGGCCAGTTTCTAATTGGCGTGCAGCGCCCGGCGATTGTATTGGTCGGCGCGTTGACAGGCGCCGTGATCAATCTGCCGCTGACCTGGATGCTGATTTTCGGGCGGTTTGGCATACCGGCGCTCGGCGTCGCGGGCGCGGCCTGGGGCACCAACGCCGCAATCTGCATCGAGTTGCTCATCACCGCGATTTATGTATTCAGGCCGGCGATGGTGCGGCGGTTTAACACGCTCGATATCCGCCCGCGTGGAGCGCTGTTTCGTACGCTCCTGCGGATTGGTGTCCCGGCCGGCTTTCAGTTCATCTGCGACATCGCGGCGTGGTCCACGTTTATCCTTTTGGTCATTGGCAAATTCGGCACGAGCGCCATGGTCGCCAACAATTTCGCCTTTCGGTATATGCATGTGAGCTTCATGCCAGCGTTTGGCGTTGGGGCGGCCGTCACTGCACTTGTGGGCAAATACATCGGCATGAAGCGCCCCGATCTCGCCCGCCGCCGGGCGCACCTCGGGTTTGCCGTCTGCGCCATCTATATGGTGATCTGCGGCGCATGTTTCTTTTTCGGCCGGAACGTCTTGATGCGATTCTTCACACACGATCCGCAAGTCATCCGCATCGGCGGGACGCTCTTGATTTTCATGGCCGCATATCAGATTTTCGACGCAATGTTCATCGTCTACGCCGGAGCGCTGCGCGGCGCGGGAGATACGCTGGTCCCTGCCGCCGTCCAAGGAGCGATGGTCTGGTCGATCGTCGTTGGCGGCGGCGTCCTGATCGCGACTAGATCTCCGCGGCTAGGCGTCGCCGGCCCGTGGAGCGCGGCGACCCTGTTCGGAATCCTGCTCGGCATTTTCCTGCTCCTGCGGTTCCGCGCTGGTCGCTGGATGGCGATTCATTTGGAAAATGACGACAGCCCAAAGTCTGCAATTAGTGCTGTAGCGCCAGCCGCGTAGACCTGGGCGCGACCAGAGCAAACGGAACCATCTCCCGGTAGCCCGGGGGACCGCAGGGTGCGGGCCGATCTCTCTCGCACACCGATGGGTCGTCCTCTCTGAGATTCTTCGGCCCAAGCATTCTGCTACACACGATCGCGGCATTGCGTTACATTTGGCTCAATCGACATGTCCACCCCTACAGACAGCCCCGCGCCCCCGGCCGAAAAGAAGGCCTCGTATAAGGATACGCTCAATCTCCCGCGCACGGATTTCGCGATGGAAGCCAAGCTTGTCCAGAACGAACCGAAGCGCCTCGAAAAGTGGAAGGCGGCCGACCTATACCGCAAGATTCTGGATTCGCGCCGCGGCGCCGAGAAGTGGGTGCTTCACGACGGACCCCCATTCGCCAACGGCGACATCCACATCGGCCACGTCATCAATAAGACGTTGAAGGATGTTTTCATTCGGTTCAAATCGATGTCCGGTTTTTGCGCGCCCTACGTCCCCGGCTGGGATTGCCATGGCCTGCCGATCGAGCACAAGATTCAGGAGGAACTCGGCTCCCGCATCCGCGAAATGGACATCGCGCAGGTGCGAGAACATTGCTTCGCATATGCAAAAAAGTTTGTCGGCGTGCAGTCGGAGCAGTTTCAGCGGCTGGGCATTTTAGGCGACTGGGAAAATCCGTATTTGACCATGGCACCGGCGTATGAAGCTTCGACGCTGGAGGTCTTTGCGCGATTTGTTGAGGCGGGTCTGGTCTATAAGAAGCTCAAGCCCGTCCCCTGGTCAGTTTCAAATCAGACGGCGCTGGCGGATGCGGAGTTGGAATACAAGGATGTTCAGGACACGAGCGTTTACGTCGAATTTCCGGCCGCCAACGGCGATGCTCTGCGCCGGGTCTTTGGCATAACCACCGGCGACGTCGGACGCATCGCTTTCATCGTCTGGACGACTACCCCCTGGACATTGCCCGCCAATCTTGCCATCGCGCTTCATCCAGAAGTTGAATACAGCCTTGTCAGCTATCGCAAAGGCGGCAATGACGCATTGGGCATCGTCGCGAAGGATCTCGCATCGGCGGCGTTCGCCGGGCGAGAGGGCGTTGAGTTTCTGAGTGTGCTCGCCAGCGTCGCCGGAGGCGCGCTCATCGAAGCACAATCCACTTATCATCATCCATTTCTCGAACGCACTGGCCGCCTCGTCGCCGCGGAGTATGTCACTACAACCGATGGCACAGGTCTGGTTCACACCGCTCCAGGCCACGGCGAGGACGATTACGACACCGGCATGCGCGAACAATTGGATGTCTACAGCCCCGTACTTGCCAACGGCCGGTTTGATGCCACCGTGCCTGAGTGGCTTCAGGGAAAAACGGTGTGGGAAGCCAATCCTCTAATCATCGAGCATTTACGCGCGAAGAATTTCCTGTTGGCTGAAACAAAGATTACCCACAGCTACCCGCACGACTGGCGCAGCAAAAAGCCAATCATCTTCCGCGCAACCGAACAGTGGTTCGTGGGCGTGGACATTCCGTTTTCTCCGCCCGGCGAAGGCCCCCAAAAAACGCTTCGCCAGCGCGCCGTTGACGCGGTAGCCAACGATGTTTCGTTTGTTCCCCAGTGGGGCGCCCATCGCCTCAGGGGCATGGTCGAAAGCCGGCCGGATTGGTGTGTCTCGCGCCAGCGGGCGTGGGGCCTGCCGATTCCCGTATTTTACAACGCGGCCGGCGAGGCGCTCTTGACGCCCGAAAGCGTGCGGGCCGTCGCGCGCCGATTTTCCGAAAAGGGCTCGGCGACGTGGTTCACCGATTCGCCGGCCGACCTGCTTGCGGGATTTGATCCCGGCCCGAAGTTTCCGGTCGTTGAATTGCGCAAGGAACGCGATATTTTCGACGTCTGGTTCGAATCGGGCAGCAGTTGGAACGGCGTGTTGCTCGCCCGCGAGCCAGAGCTGACATTCCCGGCCGATCTGTATCTCGAAGGCTCCGACCAGCATCGCGGATGGTTCCAGCTTTCGCTCCTGCCATCACTGGGCGCGACCGGACGCGCTCCATTCAAAAAGGTCTTGACCCACGGTTTCATCGTCAAGCCCGATGGCCGCAAAGTCAGCAAAAGCGACAAGGAATATGTAACCGCGACACAGGAAATAGATCGTCACGGAGCGGACCTGCTCAGGTTGTGGTGCTGTTCGGTGGATTACGAGGGAGACATCCCCACAAGTCCGCAGATCATCAGGGAATTTGGCGACAAATATCGCAAAGTGCGCAATACACTGCGATATCTGATGTCGAACCTTTTCGATTTCGATGCGGAACATGCCGTCGCCGAAATTCCGGCGCGCAGTCTGGATGGGTGGTTCAGCGCGCAGCTCGACGAATTGATCGACGCCGTGACGCACGCCTACGAGCGATTCGAGACGCACAACGCGTTTCGATTGCTCTACGAGTTCTGCAATGTGCAGATCAGCGCCATTTACGGCAATGCAATGAAGGATCGGCTCTATTGCGAAAGTCCGAACAGTCAGCTGCGCAGGCGCTGCCAGACGGTCATGCAGCGGGCGGCCATTGCGCTGACAAAACTTCTGGCGCCGATGCTTGTTTTCACCGCCGATGAGGCGTGGGAGGCAATCGTCGCTAAGCCGGTTGATGAAGCCGATCTTGCCAGCGTGCATCTGGCACGCCTACCCCGCCGCGCGGCCACGGCGCCATCCGACAATCAGCGCGCCGAATGGAAGCTCTTGATGGATCTCCGCGATCAGGCGACGCAGCAGCTCGATGCGCTGAAAAAATCCGCCGGCTTGAACAAGGCCACCGACGCCGAGATCGTCTACCGCGTGGATGATGACGTCACTCGCCGTTGGTTGCAGGAATATGGCAGCGACCTGGAGGATCTGGCTGGCTGCGGGCACTGGCGATTTGACGAAAAAGCGGCTGAAGGCCCCGCCGTTGTCGTCGAAGTGCGCGATGTGCGCGAGCAGTACAAAGCGTGCGCGCGAAGCTGGAAGCGCCGCCCCGATGTCGGCGAAGATGCGGATTTTCCCGATCTCACGCTGCGCGATGCGCATGCCGTGAAAAAGATTCGCGGAGCGTGAATGATGCCTGAATTCCAATCGGGCCGCGCAAATCGCCCACTTCGGCTGGCGGTGCTGGTGAGCGGCTCGGGAAGCACATTGCAGAACCTGATCGACCGCATCGCGGCAGGCTCGCTCGCGGCATCGATCGGCGTCGTCGTCGGGTCGCGCCCGGGATTAAAGGGCATCGAACGCGCTGCAGCGGCCGGTTTAACGAATCATGTTGTCGATCGCACGGCAATTTCTCCGGCGGGCTTTTCCGCACAGGTCTTCGCACATTGCGACGACGCCCATGCCGATCTGATCTGCATGGCCGGCTGGCTCAGCCTCCTGGAAATCCCGCCGCAATATGCCGGCCGGGTGATGAACATTCATCCCGCGCTGCTTCCCTCGTTCGGCGGGCGCGGTATGTACGGCGCACGCGTTCATCGCGCGGTCATTGACCACGGCTGCAAAATCAGCGGCTGCACGGTTCATTTCGTCGATGGCGATTACGACAACGGCCCGATCATCCTCCAGCGCGCCTGCGCCGTTGCCGAGAATGACACGCCCGACACGCTTGCGGCGCGTATTTTCGGCGAGGAATGCCAAGCCTACCCCGAAGCAATCGCCCTCTTCGCCGCCGGCCGACTGCGATTGCAAGGCCGGCGCGTCAATGTCCTGCCATTGTGATTTTGGCGATGGTCAGTTCAGAAAGCCGGGCAAGTGTTTTCACCGACAACTCGATGTGTTCTTCCAGCGTGTCTTCGATGCGATTGTGCGAAATACCGCGCAGGCTTTGAACGAAGAGCATGATGGTCGGGATGCCGGTGCGACAGACTTCGGCCGCATCATGCAGCGGGCCGCTCGGCAGGCGATGACTGGCGCCGCACACCTCTTTCACGGCGTGGTCAGCGAGTTCGACCAACGTCGGGTCAAATTGAAATGGTTGAATCGCCCAGAGACGTTTCCACGAAACCTCGATCTTCTCCTCGACAGCGATTTTCTCGGCCGCTGACTTTGCGTCCGCGAGCATCTTCGCCAGCGTTGCGGCCTCAAGGTGGCGCTGATCGAGCGTCATCACCGCCTGCCCGACAACCGCGGTCACGATCCCCGGGCTGGTGGTCACGCTGCCGACGGTGCATACACCCCCATGTCGCACCGCGATTTCGCGTATCGCCAGATGCAGCTTCGACACACCGCCAAGCGCATCGCGCCGATGCGCCATCGGCGTGGACCCGGAGTGCGCCGCCTGGCCGTTGAAAGTGATCTCGTGCCGCTCGACGCCAAACGTGCCGAGAACCACGCCCATCGGTAGCCGTAAATGTTCGAGAACCGGCCCCTGTTCGATATGCAATTCGAGATATGCGGCCGCATTCGCAAGCTCACTACGGCTTTCAAGTGCGCGATCCAGATCGATGCCGCATTCGCGCAGCGCATCAGTAATCGCAACACCATTTCGATCATGCAGCGATCGCACCTCATCGACGACCAACGCGCCCGAGGCCGCGCTGGAGCCAAAAAGGCTTCGCCCGAATCGCGCGCCCTCCTCATCCGCCCAATCGACCAGCCGCACGGTCACCGGCGGCGTGCCGCCTGCCGCGATGGCCCGCATCACCTCCGCGCCCGCCAGCAGATTTAGGCATCCATCGAGCCAGCCGCCATCGGGTACTGAGTCAATATGCCCGCCAATAAGAAGCGATCGCTCGGATGTGCCGCGCAAGGTCGCCCACGCATTTCCCGCGGCGTCATCGTGCATTTCAACCGGCAGGTCCGCAAATCGCTCGCGCATCCAGGCCCGTGCAATTTTCCATACGGGCGTGAACGCGACGCGCTGGGCGCCGTTGTCGTCGCCGGTCAAGGCGCGAAGTTCCTTCAGTTCCGCGACGGTTCGTTTTGCGTCGAGCGCATTGAAAATTGAATGGCTCATGTTGGCCGCCTCGGAGGTGCGGATTGTTGGAACTGAAGCGAAGTCTACGTCAGCGCTGCGCCGGTTTTCTTGGGTTGAATCGGCCGCACCGCGTCATCCGCAAGCAACTTTTGATACTCATTCCAACTCATTGACGGCTTGCCAGTGGGCACTTCTTCCATCGTGATGCATCCTTCGACCGGGCACGCCAGCGCGCACATATTGCATCCGACGCACGCGTCTTGCTTGACCGTGAAAACATCGATCGGACCGGCCGCCGTCGCGCCGAGTGCCAGCGCCGGCGCGACCTGGTCCGCGCGCGTCTTTTTCGGCTCGCCGAACCTCTCAACGTATTGCGCCCGCGGCACCTGCGACCAGTCGATCGCCTGATAGCATCCATCCTCACAGCACGCATAGCAGATGCCGCAGTGAATGCACTTTTCCTCGTGTACTTTTGCAATCACCTTGTAGTTCAGATCGAGATCGCCCCATTTCCGTATGCGCGGCACGGCTTTTCCGCGGAAATCGTCCAGACTCGCAAAGCCCTTGTCCCCCATGTACTTCTCAACACCCCTCGCCATCGCCTTAACCACGCCAAACCCCTTGTGCATGACCGCCGTGCAAACCTGGATCGACGTCGCTCCGAGCAGGATAAATTCAATTGCATCCTGCCAGCTTTTGATGCCGCCGATACCGGAAAGCGGAAGGGATGTGGCTTCGTCCCCCGCGATGGCCGCCAGCATGTGCAGCGCAATTGGCTTCACGGCCGGCCCGCAATAGCCGCCGTGCGATCCCAACCCGCCGACGGACGGCTTCGGTGCAAATGAGTCGATGTCCACGCCCATGATCGAATTAAGCGTGTTAATCAATGAAATTCCGTCCGCGCCGCCGGCCTTCGCAGCCCGCGCCATCGGCACGATATCCGCGACGTTCGGCGTCAATTTCACGAGCACCGGCACCGTCGATACTTCCTTCGCCCACGCGGTGATGCGCTCGCAATATTCCGGCACCTGCCCCACGGCCGATCCCTGCCCACGCTCCGACATTCCGTGCGGGCATCCAAAGTTCAGTTCAAAGCCGTCCGCGCCAGCATCCTGAATGCGACGGACTGCCTCGTGCCACGCCAACTGCGTCGATTCGACCATGACCGATGCCACGACCGCGTGATGCGGAAATTCGAGCTTGATCTGCCGGATTTCGGCGAGGTTATCTTCCAATGGCCGATCCGAAATCAGTTCGATGTTGTTCAAACCCATCAACCGCTGATTACC
>JBBQCK010000076.1:0-8706 GCA_038318605.1 Tepidisphaerales bacterium
TGATTCGTGACTCTGCATCATCAATTTCCCGAAGGCATCATACTGACGGTTGGCCAGAAGTTTTGCCGCCTCTGTCGTGCGGGCGTTTTCCCCGACCACATGGCGGCAACGGCGAAAAACCACGCTCTCCATTTCGCCCTCGGCGGCCGCCACTTGATCGATTGTAACGTCACGCAGATTCCTGATTCCGGCGATTGATTGCGCCAGTTGCTTTACACCTGCCTCGCACTGCTGGCGACGTTGAGCATATTCGCCGCCGGAAAGCTCGTGTTTTACCAAGCTGTTGACGACTACCACGCGCACCTCGCGCCCGTCGATCGGGATGTACTGTTTTGAGTTGTCGCGGCAGTCGAGCAGCATGGCGTGTCCTTCCCGACCACCGGCGACGATGGTCTGATCCATGATGCCGCACGGCACGTTTGCAAACTCGTGCTCGGCTTTCTGGCAGATCAGCGCCAGTCGGGCCAGATCCATTTCTAATCCGCCCAGCATGAGGAGCGCGACGGCCGTTCCCACCTCGATCGCCGCACTGCTTGAGAGCCCGCCGCCCGGCGGAAGCGTGTTGGTAATCAGTGCGTCCATACCGCAAAGCGGCACGCCCGCTCCCATCAGCTCGGCGGCGGCGCCCTTTGAATAATTCGCCCATTTTGGCTCGCCGGGCAGGATGCGCTTCTGGACGGAAAATTCGGCTTGCTGGTTTGGAAATAATGTGGTCGCCAGGCGAATTATTCCGTCGTCGCGCTGGCGGCAGACAATCAACACCTCCGGCTCAATCGCCATTGGAAAGACAAATCCGTCATTGTAATCGGTGTGCTCGCCAATCAGATTGACGCGCCCCGGCGCACGCACGACGTGGATTCGTCCGCCCGCGCCAAACTGCTCGGCAAAACGTGCTTTAATCCCGTCGAGATCGCGCGCGGGCATGGACATAGGGGTGTTTGTAAGGCTCACCGGCGCGCGGGTCAAGGAGCGATTGAGTCGGGCCCGCAGTAGCGCAGCCCGGCTCGCGCGTGGCAGCGATCCGTCACGCCGATATACTCGATGCCGGCCGGTCTTGTGCGCAGCACGGGCACACCGGCGAGATGCGGAGCGGTAGCGGACTACATGGGTATTCTACGATCGAAATTTCTGGTGCTGGACGGCCCCGAAGGCGCCGGCAAGAGCACGCAAATGCACATGTTGCAGACGCGGCTGGAGGCCGAAGGCGCACAGGTTGCGATCTTTCGCGATCCGGGATCAACGCGGATCGGCGAACGGATCCGGGCGATTCTGCTGAATCCGGATCACTCGGAAATGTCGATGCGCTGTGAGATGCTTCTCTATATGGCCGCCCGCGCGCAGATGTTGCAGCAGAACATCTTGCCGGCGCTGCGGCAGGGGCAGGTTGTTATTTCCGATCGGTTTGTTTCGAGCACTCTTGCGTATCAGCTCGGCGGCGACGGATTGACAGCTGACGAGATCCGCCGCGTGGCGGACATCGCCATCAGCGGCCGATGGCCGGATTTAACGCTCGTGCTTGATGTCCCGGTCGAGATTTCCGAAGCACGCGTGCGACCCAAATTCTCGCTCTTTCCCGAAGATCCGTCGGCGGGCCTTAAACTTGATCGCATCGAGCAGCGCCCGACGGAATATCATCGCCAGGTGCGCCGGAATTATCTATCGCAGGCGGAATTGATGCCGGAACACTACCGCGTTATTGACGCGTCCCCCGCACCGCAAATAGTCCATGAAGCGATCTGGAGTGCCGTATTGCATTTGCGATGAATGAACGATGGCAACGCCATGCTGATGCTCAATGACATCTTCGGACAGGAACAGGCGATTGCCGGCATTCGTGCCTCCTGGGCGCAGCAGCGCTTGCCGCATGGGATGATATTTTCCGGTCCGGCTGGCGTTGGCAAAGGCACAACTGCGGGCGCGCTGGCGACGCTGTTTCTTTGCCATGCGCCGACCTCGGATCGGCCTTGCGGCGCGTGTCCAAGCTGCCGGATTTTCCCATCGGGAAATCATCCAGATTATCATGTGATCTATCGCCAGTTGGCGCGATTGATCAATCCGACGTTGAAGGCGCGGGATATCACCGTAAATGTCATTCGCGATTATGTGCTTGGCCCCGCCGGCCTGACACCCCAAATGGACCATGGGCGTGTGTTTTTGATCGAAGAAGCCGAATTGATGAACGCCAATGCGCAGAGCGCGCTGCTGAAAACACTTGAGGAGCCGCGCGGCCGGACGCTTATTATCCTTCTGGCGGAAAGCGCCGACCTGCTTTTGAGCACCATTCGCAGCCGCGCGCAGACGGTTCGTTTTTTACCGCTTGATGACGAGCTGATCCGTGCAAAACTGAGCGAAACTGGCATGACGGCACGCGACGCGGCTGACGCGGCGCGGTTTGCGGGTGGCTCGCTTGGTTTGGCGCACCGCTGGCTTGCCGACGGAATTATTCAACACGCGCTCGAGCTGGAAAAACTACTCCATCAAGGGGCCGGAAGTTTGTCCGGCCTTGGGCCAGTGCTGAAAAGCGCGGGGGAAGCATACGCCGACCGTCAGATCGCGCGCGATAAGCTCGCCAGCCGCGATCAGATGAATCGCGATGGAATCAGCATCATGCTCGGCATCGGCGCGGCGGTATTTTCACGCATGCTTAAGAATGACAATGAGACCGACGACGACGAACGTATTTGCGCCGCGATTGAGGCATTCGGCGAGTCCGGGGCACTGCTCGATGCAAATGTGAACGTTTCGTTGATTTTTCAGCATTTGGCTGTCACACTCGATCTGCTTTTTTCGCCGGCCGGCGTGGCCGACTGATTCCAACCTGGTCTAACAGGAAACCATGTCGATAGATCTGCACGTTGTTGATGCCGCTGCTCCGGGATTGTCGGTCCCGAAGAGCCTGGTGGTTCGGTATGGTTACATGAAGATGATGGGGGAATTTCCATACGATGGCGACACACGACCCGGATGCGGCGCGCGCGTCGTTATCCGTACGCGCCGCGGTACTGAATTGGCCGAGGTTGTGACAACAACATGCAGCAACGGCGGATGCGCAAAATCGCTGACGCGCGACAAAATGATGGACTACATCGCCAAATCCGGAGGCGATGATTTTCCTTTCACCACCGATGGCGTTGTCATGCGTATCGCCACGCCGCAGGACCTCGCCGAACAGGCGCACGTCGAAAGCGGCAAGGGAAGCTACGTGTCCATGGGCAAAGGCCTGATCGCAGAACTCAAGCTGCCGATGAAGCTCGTCGAAGTCGAGCAATTGCTGGGCGGCGAGATGGTCACCTTTTTTTTCCTGAGCGAACACCGCGTCGATTTTCGGTCGATGGTCAAACAGCTTTCAACCAGATTTCATACTCGCATTCATATGCACCAGGTCGGGGCGCGAGATGAGGCCCGTCTGGTGGCCGACTATGAAACCTGTGGGCAACATTGCTGCTGCAAGCAATTTTTGAAGGTACTAAAGCCCGTGAACATGGGCGCCGCCAAGATGCAGAAGGCTACGCTCGATCCGAATAAGATCAGCGGAAGGTGCGGCCGGCTCAAATGCTGCCTTCGCTACGAGGAGGCCACCTACGATGAACTACGCCGCAAGCTCCCGCGGGTCGGCACGCGCGTACGTACAACCGAAGGTATTGGAACCGTTGTCGAAGCGATGATTCTCACGCAACTTGTCAAGGTGCGGCTGGAGAACGATCGTTTTGTGGCGGTCGCGAACGAGGAAATTTTGGAACGCGATATTGCCGCCGGCCCGGCGCTGCGCGATGCAACACCCGATCGCCTGGGACAGATTCAACGGCCGGCGCCCGTTCAACCAACCCAGCGAAATGAATCACAAGCGAGAAGCGAAGCCGCGGACAGACGCCACGCGACGCCAGAAGGCGATGGGCCGCTAAAGGGCGACGCCGAACCGAGGGCGCAGTGTGAGAGACCCGCGCCGCGGCAGGACGATCAGCAGCCTCCACGGCGGGGGATCGGTTCGATGGGCAAAGCGCCGCGAGACCCGCGCCGGCCAGATGGCGGCCGATGATCGCGGTATCGATTCGATGTCACCGATCGCTATACTGCCGCACCCATGGGCGAAGCGATGGTTGAACCAAAAAACGCGGCGAACAAGCATGCGCCGGGCGCCCGGCTGGCGTTGGAAGATGGCGCGGTGTTTACCGGGATTGGATTCGGTGCGTCGGGTACGAGCGAAGGCGAGGTTGTCTTTAATACCTCGATGACCGGCTACCAGGAGATTTTGACCGATCCGTCGTACAAGGGTCAGATCGTCACGATGACGTATCCGCTCATCGGCAACTATGGAATCAACGCGCAGGATGTGGAAAGCCGCCGGCCGCACGTTGCCGGGTTTGTGGTCCGCGAATTGTCGCCGCTTCATTCGAACTGGCGGGCGGACCATTCGCTGGAGGAATACCTCCACATTAACAATATCATCGGCATCGCGGGAATTGACACGCGGGCGCTCACGCGAAGGCTGCGGATTGGTGGTGCGCTGCGCGGCGTTCTCACGACGGAGACGATGAGCGATGCTTCGCTGATCGCGCGCGCTAAAGGCGCCGCCAGCATGGCCGGCGCCGACTGGGTGCAGGCGGTCAAGCCGGATGGACCGTATATATGGTCAGAAGGCCAGGGAAAGTGGGCGCTCGGCAGGAACGAGAGCGGCGAAGGTCTGCATGTCGTCGCACTCGATTGCGGCGCTAAGCAGAACATCCTGCGGCATTTCGTCGAACGCGGCATCCGAGTCACCGTCCTGCCGCCCGGCGCGCCTGCGGCGGAAATTCTGCGCCATAAGCCCGACGGCGTCTTCGTGAGCAATGGCCCCGGCGACCCGGCCGCGCTCGACTATGCCGTCGAACCGCTTAAGGAACTCATCGGCCAGACGCCGATTTTCGGCATCTGCCTCGGCCATCAGCTTCTCGGCCGGGCGCTCGGCGCGAGCACCTTCAAGCTCAAATTCGGCCATCGTGGCGGCAACCAGCCGGTGATGAACCTCGACACCGGCCGGGTCGAAATCACCAGCCAGAATCATGGCTTCGCTGTCGAGCCGGAATCACTACGCGCCTGCGGAGGTGTGGTGACGCATTTGAACCTCAATGACGAGACAGTCGAAGGGTTCCGCCACAAAACACTCCCGGTATTCAGTGTGCAGTATCATCCGGAAGCATCCCCCGGTCCGCACGATGCGGCATATTTGTTCGATGCATTCGTTGAAATGATGAAAACCCGCAAGCCGGTGGGAGCGGAGCGCCTCAAGGAATTGCAGCGCAATCAGGAGCTTCGACAGCAAAAATAGACACAGGCCGGATGTCGTATGGTTTCGCAGAAATCTGGCGGAAGGGCCGACGGGAAATCGTCCCGAAGGTCTGCCGGCGGCTATCGCAAAATGCCCCTCTGATGGACGGGCGCATCGCGCGGTTCCGGTTTGGAGACTTCAATCGTTTGTGGTTCCAACTTCGGATCGGCCCGCGCGGCCTTGCCCTTCGCGGGCCGGGTGGCGGGTGGTGGATCAATTTGATCGCGTAGTTTCTCTATTGCGGCGCAACGCTCGCTGTCTCCGTCGGGCAGGTTGAAATCACGTGCCTCTCGGCGGATGGACTTCAGCTTGTCCAAGGCGGCACTTCGCGTTCGCGGGTTATCGCAATAAAGGCAATCCAGCAGGAAGTCAGTGTCGTGCGAAAGACGCTCAGCCTCGGCACGCGTCATGTTGAACCGGGGCGCCAAAACCTGTTCGAACACCGCTATCTGCTGCGGACTTAACGTCGAACGATCGATATGCACCAGCGCCAACGCGACATCCTCACCTGCGGTCGCCAGCGCATGAGCCGCCTCCTCGCGTTCCTGAAAATCATCGGAGTCGAGTCGCGTGAGCAGCGCATTTACACTGTTGGTTGATTTTTCGTTCGGCTCCCAACTACTTGAAAAAACCTGCCACGCTGTCTGTGCATCGGCTGCGAGGACGCTGTCGAGGCTAAGCTCGCGAAGCACCGGCCGGAGGCATTCATTGAATGCAAGCGGGGATTGGTGCCGCAGTCCGGAAAAGCTCGGAGCACTGATGCTGACATTCACCAATCCCTTGCGAATTCCGTTATTATTGTTGTTGTTTACATTTAGCGCGTAGATCAGGCGGGGCTGGCCGGATTCGTCGATCTGCAGATTTGACGAAAAACTCACGGAACTGTTGCCGTCCAAGTTCGACTTGCTCTTGGTCACATAAAAATTCTGCGGGCTGCAACTCATGGTGAGGTTGCTCTGTTCGGATGTCTGCTCGTCGAAGCTGATATTCTGCAGATTAAAGGTGTAAGTGCCTTTACCCGCCTGGCTGACGTTCAGCAGGCTAACACCCTTCAGTCCATTGATGTCTGCCCGAAATTGTCGATTCTTTGGAGCGTCTTTCGGAAGTTTAACTTCGCATTTCCATTGGTTTTCATCGTGGCGAATCTGTACCAGAGCTGCCAAGTCATACGCGTCGGCCAGCTTCGGGAGCCGGTTGTATGCCTGCATCTGCGTCTCAAAGCCGCGAAGCCGGACTTTGCGTAGCGCGTCGAGCCGGATGGCTTCCTGATTGGCGTTGTCCTGCGCCCCAACGGCCGCCATCGCAATGGTCAATAGAAAAACTGGCGCGAATAGCAATGAAAGCGATCTTGGAAACCAGCGGAATGTAAACATACGTTCGATCTCCAAGGAGGCGGGGGGTGCGCAGAAAAAATCCGGCGCGTGCGTTTTATCGTAACATTTTTTTGATTGGCCGCGACGGAATATCGTATGAGGTCGCGCAGTTCGTGCAACCGTTGCCTCTACCGTCATTTACGGAAAAACGTCTTTCCCTGCCGATTGTACTTGCTCAATCGATTATTAACATAGAGGCCTTCCAGCAGAAATTCACCAACCGACGCCAGTGCACTAGCGTCGGACGCGTCAAGCTCCAACTCTTTCGTCAGAGCGGCCGCGGCCGGCTGAAGGCCCTTGATTGCTTTCATGTTCGCGACAAACTCCGCCGCCGGCAGATCGTCGCCGCTCGGAAACGTCAGGTTTCCCTTGAATTGTTCAATGATGCTCTCGTAGCGGTCCAGATCTGCCACCCGCCCAAACACGGTCTTCACCGCCTCGCCAATCAGCGATTTGACGAGCTTGTCCTCAGCGCCTTCCTCCTCCGCGAGTGTCATTTCGATCTTGCCGCGACAACTGGCGATCAGAAAACTGAGATCGCAGATGCGCGCAGTGATGCGTGATTCCCCGGTCATCAGGCCGCGCCGTTCGGCGTTGGAAATGAGTGTTTCCAGATTCGCGATGCTCGTGCGCACGCTCACACCCGACGCCTGCGACACATGCGGGCTGGAGCGCGCCTGCCGCACAACTTCCTCGACAACCTCGGCCATGAAGCGTGGCACCTCGACGTTCACGCCGCTGTCGCTGGCGCCGGCGGTGCGGTCGCGCCATGCGTTCTGTTCGGCGATTTCGATGCCTTCACTTACTGTTTCGGGATAGTGCGTCCGAATGACCGATCCGATGCGATCCTTCAACGGTGTGACAATCCGGCCACGATTGGTGTAATCCTCTGGATTGGCACTAAACACGATGCATACGTCGAGGTTTAGCCTGATCGGATATCCACGAATCTGAACATCGCGCTCCTCGAGCACGTTAAACAGGCCGACCTGGATGCGCGGCGCGAGGTCCGGCAGCTCATTGATCGCAAAGATCCCGCGATTTGAGCGCGGAATAAGCCCGTAATGCATCGTCGATTCGTCTGAAAGGTAACGTCCTTCGGCATGTTTCACGAGATCAACCTCGCCGATCAGGTCGGCAATGGTGACATCGGGCGTCGCGAGTTTTTCGTGGTAGCGATCGGACCGATGCACCCACTCGATCCGCGCGTCATCTCCCTGGTCGGCGACGAGTTGCCGGCCGGTCTTTGTGGACGGGACAATTGGATCGTCATTCACCTCCGTGCCAGCGAGCACCGGTATCCACTCGTCGAGCAGCTCGGGAAGCAGTCGCAGGATGCGTGTCTTTGCCTGTCCGCGCAGTCCGAGGAATAACAGGTCATGCTTCGAGAGAATGCCGTTGACGATCTGCGGCAGCACCGAATCGCGGTATCCCAGGACGCCGGGAAAAAGCGTTTCGCCCGTGCGCAATTTGGCGATGAGATTTTTGCGCAGTTCGTCTTTGACCGACATCGGGCGATAGCCCGCAGTCTTGAGTTGTCCGATCGTGGCGGCGGCGGGATGGTGATTCATGGATGGTCGTGGAGTAGCGACACACGGGGCATAATGGCAACGGCAGATCATAGGACGGCCGGCGAGGCAGTTGCCAGTTCCGGACAAATCCCGGCAATTAATTTGCGTGTAGCTCTGATTGCATTGAAATTGAACGTCGCGCCGTTGACAGACAAGGTGATCGCAGTATGATCTACGACCCGCTGCTAGAGGCTGACGTTCAGCAGTACGGGGTGGATCGCACGACCTTCGCCAACGAAAGTTGCGTCAGTCGTTTTCACGGATCGTTGCCAACGTGGCGATCGGTGTTTTCGCGAGAATCGTTGTCGGCGTTTTTCGCCTTGCGGCGAAAGGTGTTCGGCTGCTGATTCGAGCGGCAGTTCTTTGACAAGTGAATAGGTTTTGAAGAGAACGGCCGCGAGGACGTGAGATTTGTAATTCTCAACGTTTCTATCGCGGTCAACACGCAAGAAGAAAG
>JBBQCK010000077.1:0-8636 GCA_038318605.1 Tepidisphaerales bacterium
GGCGCGGCCTGAATCTGGTGCTGAGCCATCGGACTGTATTTCTTATCGCCCATCGGATCAGCAGCGTGAAGCAGGCCGACCTGGTGTTGGTGATCGAGAAGGGGCGCGTCACGCAGATGGGCACGCATGATGAATTGATGGCGCAGGATGGGCATTACCGCGAGATCGCGGCCGCCCAGTTGCAACCGGATGAAGACGCCGCTCCGCGAGATGATGAGCGGCCAAGCCATATGGATCGCGTTCGCCGCCAGCGGCTGGTCAGCGCGGCGAAGGAAATTGGGGCGCAGATGCGCGACTCGGATGACCCCGTAGAGGAGGGCGTCTGAAATGAAGCGCGCAACTGGAAAAAAGGATGAGCACTGCCGCGAGGAGGCGCTGTCGCGACCCGTGCCCCCGCCCCTGTCCTCCGCCGGAACACCGGGAGAGGGAGTCAAAAGTGATGGAGGTGGGCGGCGTTATCGCGCGGCATGTCTCGTGCGCTCTTTGAAGACATTTGCCGCAGTGTTGCGGAGGGGGATTTGATGCCGCCGAAATTATGGGCTGCGAGTGGCAGGGAGCCCGCGGAAACCGGGCGGGTGATTGTTGAATCCGGGCCGCTGCATGCGCGGATGCGGCCGGCGGATATAGCGGATGTCGGCCGGGCTGATAGCACCGATCCACTGATACCTCCGCTGCCGCCGGAGCCGGAGTCGGCGGAGCGCGAGGAAATCTATAAGCCGCTCGAATGGTCTTTGGTGCGCCGCATTTATGGTTCGCTGAAACCGTATCGTCGGCGGTACACGATCGGCGTCGCACTTTGCATGGTTCACATTCTGCTGGACATGCTGGGTCCACAGTTCACCAGCGCGATCATCAACTACCTGACGCGCTTTACGAGTCTGGCGGCGGATGTTCGGCCGACCACCTCGTCGGCCGTGCACCACATCAGCTTCATCATGGGGCTGTGGGTGATGGCGTTTTTAACATCGGTCGCGCTGCAGCGAGCGGTGATCCTTATTATGACCGACGCCGGCGAGCGCGTGCAGTTTGATCTGCGCCGCGCGATGTTTCGGCAACTGCAGCGGCTATCGATGAGCTATTACGATCGCACCAAGCTCGGCCGGATCATCAGCCGCTGCACGTCGGACATCAATTCCCTGCGCGAGGTAAATGTGTGGGGCATCAATCGGATTCTGATGAATTCGATGATGATGTTCGTCGCGGCGTCAATGCTCTGCTGGACTAACTGGCGCCTGTTCCTGGCGGTGGCGTGGCTCGGGCCGGTGCTGTTTGTGATGAATCTGATCTATCGCCGCAAGGCGGGAGCGATGGCCCAGAGCGTGCGCGAGGGTTTCACGCGTGTATCGACGAACCTCGCGGAAAACATCAACGGAATGCGGGTGGTGACGGCCTTCAATCGGCAGACGCCGAATCTCAACACATTTAATATCCTGCAGATTCACAATACCGACAACAACATCCGCATGGCGACAATCAACGCCGTATATCAGCCGTTGATCCAGCTCATTGGATACATTGGGAGGGTGATATTGCTGGGCTACGGCGGGTTTTTGATTTTCACCGGGCGGATCGGCGCGGACAAAGGCGTGGGCTCGGTCGTGGCGTGCTACTTCTACTGGGACTGGTTCATGAACCCGATCATTGAGTTGGGGAATTTCCTCAACCAGATGATGGTTGCGATGGCAGGCGGTGAGCGCGTGTTCAACCTGCTCGACACCGAGGCAGAAGTGAAGGACATGCCCGGCGCCCGGCCATTGCCCCGGATTGTCGGGCGGGTGAGCTTTGAAAATGTGACGTTCGGCTACAACGCCGATCGGCCGGTTTTGCACGATGTTTCGTTTGAAGTGGCGCCGGGGCAAATGATCGCGCTGGTAGGCCACACCGGATCGGGTAAGTCGTCGATCATCAGCCTCATCAACCGCTTTTATCAACCGCAGGAGGGGAGGATTCTGGTCGATGGAAACGACATCCGCCAGGTCACAGGCGATACGCTTCATCGGCAGACGGGGCTTGTGCTGCAGACGAACTATCTTTTCTCAGGGACGGTTTTTGAGAATATTCGCTATGCGCGCACCGGCGCAACGGAGCAGGCCGTCATCGCCGCCGCGACGGCCCTGGGCACGCACGATTCAATCATGAGCCTGGCCAGCGGGTATCACACGGAGGTGGGGGAGCGCGGGGCGAACATGTCGCTGGGGCAGCGGCAGTTGATCTGCTTCACCAGGGCGTTTCTCGCCGATCCTCGAATCTTCATGCTCGACGAGGCGACCAGTGCCGTCGATACCGAAACGGAGATGCTGATCCAGCGCAGCCTCGAAAAACTTCTGGAAGGCCGCACGACGTTCATCGTTGCGCATCGGCTCAGCACGATCATGCGCGCCGATCAGATATTGGTCATCGATCAGGGACGCATCATCGAACGCGGTACGCATGGTGAGCTTGTGGCGCAAGGCGGGCGATATGCGCATCTATACGAGCAGTTTACACGGCAGAGCGATTGACAGGTTTTACCCCTTGGGGTGGGCGCACCGCTTTACATTTTGTCCGCAGCACCGGTATTGGCACCCTCTGCGCCAAGCCGCTTCACAAAATCCCTATGCGCCGGCTCGGCGACACCGCGATCAACCGCGGCGAACACGCTCACCAAATCCCCACCCAGCATGGCCGGTACATCCAGCCACAGGCCGGGAAATATATCGCTGCGCACGATCCCTTCTTCATCCCGCGGCAGTTGTTCATACTTTCCGTTTCGCAGCGAAAAGAAATCAATCGCGCCGTCGTCCACGCGCCAGACAACGTATTCTCGCACACCGTTTCGGCGATAGGCGTTTAGCTTCTGATTGAGATCCATGCTGACGGTCGATCCGGAAACTTCGCAGACCAGTTCGGGCGGGCCGGATATATAGTCGTCAACGTCGATTCTCGCTGCCCCGCCCGCCGAGGGTGGCAGCAGCAGGCAAAGATCGGGCTGCGGTTCATTGTCCTCATCGAGCCGGACAGTGGCGTTGACGCCGGCGTGCTGGAGGCCCGGAGTTTTACTCAGATAGAGACTCAGCCATCCAGCCAGATAAAGATGTGGTTGGCCGTGGCGATTGAGGCGTACGGATGATGGTATATATACAATTCCCTCGATCAACTCCGCCTTCTTGATCTCCGGCATCGACAGATAACGCCTCTCGAACTCGGCGCGGGTGAGACAATCGCCGGTCACCAGCGGCGGGATCTCCCGCGAAATGGAGGCATCGGCGAATGAGCGAGCGAGCGACATGCACGTATTGTATCATTTCATTTGCGCGATCGGCCCAAATCACTTGGTAACGCTTGAAACCATCACGATGCGCATGGTTCGGTGATTATTTTCTCTGGAGAAATCGATGATGCTGCCCGCGAGCCAGATGATTTTCCCGGCCATCGAAACGGGCGACCTGGATAAGATCCGCACCCTGCTGGATGGCGATCCGGGATTGGTCCATGCGCGCCGGAATGCGCCTCAAATGCCGCAATCGACTCCGTTGCAGCTTGCCGCGAGCATGGGATTGCTTGACGTTTGCCGGCTGCTGGTGGAGCGCGGCGCGGAAGTGTGCACGAATCCGATGAACACGTACCCGCCGGTGATGGAGGCAGCATGGAACAAGCACGCGGATGTCGTGCGCTATTTTTTGGAAGAGATCCCCGACAAGGCGGCCGGGACGAATGGACTGGGCATCTCGATTAACCTGGCGGCCAGGCAGGGCTGGGCCGACCTCGTCCGCAGGCACATTGAGCGCGACCCGCTGGCGGTGCATCAGCGCGGCTGGATCGGCGACACCCCTCTGCATTGGCCGGCCCATACCAATTACGCGGCCATCGTCACGATCCTGCTGGACGCCGGCGCGGATATCGAGGCCGACGAAATCCGGTGCTACGGCGGCAAGCCGCTGCATTGGGCAAGCGAACATGCGCCGGCGGCGGTGCGTGTGCTGCTGGATCGCGGTGCAAATGTGAACAGCCGAAACACAAGATCGGATTCGCAGTTTCTCGGCATGACACCGCTCATCATGAACGCTACGCAAAAGGATGATTGCAGCGAGGTGACGGAATACCTGATCCAGGCCGGAGCCGATCTCAACGCCGCGGATGCAACCGGAAAAAACGCGCTCACCCACGCCCGCCAGCGCGGGCTGGTGCGGATTGAAGAAGTGCTGGTTCGGAATGGGGCGGAGTAAGCGGAGAGAATCGGACGATGTTGCACATTTCGCAAAATGGGCAAACGTCCGGGAAACCTACGTCGGGATGGCTGGCCGTTTGCTACCCCTGCAAAGGTTGCATCGAATGCCGCCGCAAAGCACAACGGTCGGCCGCAGCTATGCCTTTGCGCCGGCTTGCTCGACGACCGGGGATATCGGCGTGCCTCTCTTGAGACCGAGTTTTTCGATGAGCGGCTCTACAATGCGATTGGTTTCGGCAACGTGTTTGCGAAGATCACCATCGTATTGCGACGCGATCTTTTCGCGAATGTGGCGCACGTCATCGACTCCAGTCAGGCTCTGCGGGTCGATATTTCTCTCCGGGTTTGATTCCATGAGGTTTCACTCCAATCTCATTAAATCCGGTGTGACAAGTTCAGGTAATCGCAACCCCGTTCGTCTGGCTATGGTCATCAAATGATTTCGTTTGTTCGGATTCGCAAGATGTTTTTGGTTCCACGTCAACAGAAAATCCAGATGATGAACGATCCTCACAGCCAGATGCAATGCATCACCTTCAGTCGCCGGTCCCGGCATGACCTTTTCGGCAACGAGAACCTCGGCGAACGTGGCAACCGCGGGCGTCGATGGCAGCAACGTGAGTCCTCGCAGCATCGCAATTGCCGGATCGCGCACTTGGTCGGGGAAATCAGCACTGCTCAACTCTCGAACAACTTCGCCGGAGATGTACAATTCGAACCGAGGGGCATATGTCACCCACCAACTCAAACTGGTTGCCCGGCGACCTCTCGCAATCTCGCCAGTGCGGATAGTACAGCTTTCACTGAAAAAGCTTGTTTCGAGATCAACACTGGCCATTTGCCAATTGTAACATCATCCGCCGTGCTGGCCGGATTTTATCGGCTCAACAGCACTCGCTCGCTTTGGCATTGCTGGCACGCCAGATCGAAAGCATCCGCGTTCACTCCCGCAACCGATACTGCCGTCGATAGGCCGTCGACGTCATGCCGACCTGTTCGTGAAAGACCACCGCCAGCCGCTCGGGGTTGTTGAAGCCGCAGCGCTGCGCGATGACGGGCATTGAAACTTCGGTATTCGCAAGAAGATCTTTAACGCGCTCCAGTCGCGAGCGACGGATCTCGGCCAGCGGGCTCCGGCCGAGCACCTTGCGGAAGCGCGACTCCAATGTACGCCGCGACACGGCCACGGCGCGGGTCACATCCTCCACGCCTATGGCGTCGGCGGCGTTGGCGTGGATGAATCTCAGGGCAGTCGCCACCTCGGCATCGGCGATGGCGGTCATGTCCGAGCTGCGGCGTGTCACCACCTCAACCGGCGGAAGCAGGATCGGCGCCTGCGGCGGCGGTTTTCCATCCAGCAGGCGATCGAGAACGCCCGCCGCCTCGTATCCGAGCCGGCGCGTGGGCAATGAGACGCTCGACAGCGGCGTATCCGCCAGTTCGCAGAGCAGATCGTCGTTGTCCACGCCGACGATGCTGATCTGTTCCGGCACCATTACATGCTCGATGCGCGCGGCTTCGAGCAGGTGCATCCCCGCCAGGTCGTTGACGGTCATCACGGCGGCCGGCTTGGGAAGGGCCCTCAGCCATTTGCCGAGTTGGGCGTTCTGCGAGGACCATTCGATGTCGGCCGAAGTCGGCGCTGCGCCGTTATGGATCGACGCCTTGAAACCGGCCGCCTGCAGCGTCTGCACAAAGTTTTGCTGGCGATCCATCGAATAGCGCAGCGGATTACCCACAAAACCGAAGTTCTGATATCCGCGGTCGAGAAAGTATTGCGCAACCCGCCGGCCGATCAGCGCATTGTCCACGCCGACGCGCGGCAGGCGGCTGTCGATCAGCGCGCCCGAAACACTGACGGCCGGCATCTCCACGCCGTCAATCTGCTTCAGAAGTTCCGGTGTGTTGAAAAAGCCGATCACGCCGTTGGGCTTCCATTGGCGGACGGTGCGTGCCGGCGATTCGGTCGGTTCGGCGACGCGCAAACACCAGTGCGGCCGCGAGCGAGCGTAGTCGCGCACGCCGCGCAGCACCGAGCGCGTATAGCCCAGGCTCCGGCCCATCATCAGCATGACGCGAATTTCACAACCCTGTTTTTCCCTGTCGCTCAACCCTGCCTCCCTCTGACCCTCACTGTTCTATTGTTTTTGACGCCTCTGCGGCGTATCTCACAATCGTTTCGTCCATGGCGTCCACCTCGCGGTCCCGCCTTGCATATACACGCTTGACCACCTCGATAAATGACTCAAGGCGATAATCGTCTCGGCCAGCATCAGTCAGAAAACTCAGACTCCTGACGAATTTCGGCGTCGTTCCCGCCACCGCCACCATGCTGCCAAATCCCACATACGCCCCGGCCGGCAGACGCGTTTCAATCGCGGTCTTCGCGTGATCACCGATGCAGGCGCCCAGAAACCGGCGATCAGTCTGCAGCTCACCATCGCCGCCTCGTGCCGTTATCAAACCATATGTGTTTTTCAGATTGCTGGTGGTTGTTCCAGCGCCGAGATTGACCCATTTGCCCACATATGAGTCACCAAGATAACCATAATGTGCTTTATTACTATACCCAAACAACACCGAATTGCCGATTTCTCCTGCCACCTTGCACATCATCCCGACGCTGGTTCCCGGGCGGATCAACGCCTGCGGCAGTATCTGCGCCCCTGCCCCGATGTAACAGGGCCCTTCGATCACCGAATTGGCGCCTATGCTCGCGCCTTTGCCCAGGATGATCGGCCCCTTTGACGCATCCAAAACCGCGCCTGGCGACAGTCGAACCCCTTCACCCAGCCAAAGTTGGTCGGCGTCGCCGACATAGTGGTACGCGCCCGGCGGCTTTTCACCCGACGGCGCTGAAAGGTGCGCAAAATCCTCGATTAGCGATTCCTCGTTCCAGCTCACCAGATCCCATAGATAATCGACCATGCGCCCGCGGGGCTCGGCCGAAGGTAGCTCGAGCAACTTCCGCCATACCGGTGTGCGATTCAGGACATCGTCTACGCACAGGCCGGGGCGTTTTGTGTAGGCGTAACGCAGCACCTCGCCGTCATCCACGACCGCCGACTCCAAGTCGAGCTCGAGCCGCTGCCGAAAATGCAGCGATCGCCCGGATACCAGCATTGCCGGCTCGTCATTCAGCGGCTCGTTGACCGTCGTGGGCAGCCCCAGGCGCGGCACGATGCGCGTGCGGGTCATCTCGGCGAGTTCCGGCCGAACCCACAGCGACAGCCGCGCGGGTTTCAAATGCCGGATTTGCTTGTCCAGCAATGAACTCATCCCCGTCGCAAGCTGAAACACCGGGCGCGTCAGCGACAGCGGAGCAAATGTCGGCCAGTGGTTGCCTTCGAATATGACGATATGCATGCGCGCATTCTAACCGCTGGCGCATTACGTTCACGATTTGATTGAAATGGTTTTGACGCATACCTCCCCCGCAGGTCAGGCCTGCTGATCTGCTTGTATTCCGAGGTGGCGAAAAACGGCTGTGCGGCGAAGCCGGGGGCGACCCTTCGGGCCGGTCTGGATGCGCGCAAAAAAGAGGGCGACCGCCCTCGCGGCCGCCCAGCTTACACAGATAGCCCTCCGAGCCTTACTTCAGCGCGCTCATGTCGCAGCCGAAGGCCTGTGTAGAATGTTTCAGGGGTTCGCGGCCGGCCAGGATGGCCCGCACGGCATCTTCGCAATCGCGATTCAGCACCAGCGCCGCGGCGCGATTGTCGTCGAATCGGCCGCGATATTGGACATTTCCCGCCGAATCCAGCACGACCACGAAGGGCGTCATGGTTGCGCCGTAGTTGGCCGCCATCGCCCCGGCAACATCGACCCAGGTTGTCCCCGGCTGGCCGATGGCGTGGGCATTTGCCCGCAGCGCGCCGATTGTCTCCGGATCGTGAACGTTGGCGCGGCTGTTCACAACGAGCACCTGTACGTCGGCAGATTTTGCGTACTGTCTTTCGAATCGTACGAATCGTTCGTTGTAGTCGCGGCAGACGGGGCAAAGAATGGAAGTAAAGAGCAGAACAGTGGTTTTTCCGCGTAATTCGTTGATCGAGCGCACCTGCCCGTTGGTTGCAACGAGCTTCGGCTCCTGCAAGCTGGGATGCTGCGACTGCCGGGCGATAAGGCCCAAACTCGTCAACAGAATGATGCAGGCTGTCGCCGCACCTAACTGAGCGGTTCTTTGTGTAGACATCATATCCACATTCCGCACTCAAAACGCACCGACAACGCGACTTCACAAGACGCGTCTGTTGTACAAACCGCCCGAAAGGAATCGCGGTTTGCGATCGGCCGTCTTGGCCAGAATTGGGTATCTCAACTTTGGATTTGCCCGGCCAGGCTCTCGTCGCCTGCTGTCGCATTTCTGCAACTCTTCTACGGAATATACCGCGCACTTTCAAAGGTTCAAGTGAATTTCGAGCAATTT
>JBBQCK010000078.1:0-8630 GCA_038318605.1 Tepidisphaerales bacterium
GTGGACGAATGCGCCGGGTTGGATGGGCTGCTGACTTACCGACTCCATAAGGCCATGAACCAGCCGGTCGAAAACACGCTGCACGACCTGCGCTGGGGCGATGTGGATGCTTCAGGAACGGTCGCCGATTATGTCTGGGTGTTTCTCATCTCCGGCTCGGCGCCGCCGGCCCATTTCATTGGTGGATGGGCGGGGGCATCATCGGAGCGCCAGCCGCTCATGTATTTCAAACTCGGTGGCGGCACGCTCAAGGGAATCAGCAAGCCGGGCGAAATCGTCTGGTCGCGTATATTCATTGAGGATGACAGGCTCAAGATGGATCTCGGCCGGGCGGGCGTCGTCAAGCTGCCGGACGCCGAGACGCAGCGCCGATGGGACGCAACGACCCCGCAGTGGCCGATCATGCACGCCGTGACTTATGGCGTCAGCCGCGATCAGATGATGGCCCGCCACAAGGCAAATCATATTCAGGTCGCATACGCCAACAGCGTCGAGGAAGCGGATCGGGCGATGCTCGCCAAGGCGGCATTGGCGCATGAACTTGGCATGGAAGTGCATGTCTGCGGAACACGCAAGAATGGCAAGAAGTTCTGATGTTTTTTGCGGCTCATGCCCGCCGCCGCGAGGGAATGTTCGTCATGGCCACGACCGAAAATACCCGCTCTGAACGCGATTCGATGGGGGAGATGCGCGTGCCGGTCGATGCCCATTATGGAGCACAAACTGCGCGCGCAATCGAGAATTTCCCGATATCCGACCTGCGCTTCCCGCGGCGGTTCATCGCCGCGATGGGGCTGATCAAATCCGCATGCGCGGGTGTCAACCTGCATCTTGGCCTTTTGGATAAGCGCCGCGCAGAGCTGATTCAGCAGGCGGCCCGGGAAGTGATCGATGGCAAGCTTGATGACCAGTTCGTCGTCGATATTTTCCAGACTGGCAGCGGCACTTCCACCAACATGAACGCCAACGAGGTGATCGCATCGCGCGCCAATGAGCTTGCGACCGGTCGGCGCGGCGGGAAGGATCCCGTTCATCCAAATGACCACGTCAATATGGAACAAAGTTCCAACGACGTGATCCCCACCGCCATTCATGTCAGCGCGGCGCTGGCCCTGCGCGAATCGCTCGTACCATCGCTCACGCGGCTGGCGGACGCGCTGGAAGCCAAAGCCGGGGAATATGACGACATCGTGAAAATCGGTCGGACGCATCTTCAGGATGCGACCCCAATTCGCCTCGGCCAGGAAATCGGCGGTTATGCGCGCCAGGCGCGGCTCGGGGTCGAGCGCGCCCATCGCGCGATCGCGGCGCTGCGTGAGCTTCCACTGGGCGGTACCGCGGTCGGCACGGGGATCAATTCCCATCCTGATTACGCGCGTCAGGCGATTGAGACAATCGCCCGGGAAAGCAAGATCGATTTCGTTGAGGCATCAAACCACTTTGAAGCGCAGGCATCCAAGGACGGTGTCGTGGAGGCATCGGGTCTTCTAAAGACAATCGCCATCTCCCTGACCAAGATCGCCAACGACATTCGCTGGCTCGCTTCCGGCCCACGCTGCGGTTTGGGCGAAATATCGATCCCCTCAACGCAGCCCGGCAGCAGCATCATGCCGGGCAAGGTCAATCCGGTCATGAGCGAAATGATGCTGATGGCGTCGGCGCAGGTCGTGGGCAACGACGCGACAATCGCGCTGGCCGCCAGCGGGCTGGGCAGCACGTTCGAACTGAACGTCATGATGCCGGTGATCGGTTACAACCTGCTGCAGAGTATCGCGCTGCTTGCCAGCGCGGCGAAAGTCTTTGCGGATCGATGTGCAATCGGCATCGAGGCCGACCGCCAGCGCTGCGCCGAACTGGTCGAACGCAGCCTCGCAATGTGTACGAGTCTTGCGCCACACATTGGCTATGACAAGGCGGCTGATATTGCCAAACAGAGCCACAAGTCCGGTAAGACCGTTCGCCAGGTTGCGATCGAGCAGAAGGTGCTGGATGAAGCCACCCTCGGCCGCGCGCTTGACCCGCGGCGCATGACCGAGCCGCAGGCAGACACCGTCGGACCAGGCGCTGGCTGATCGTCGGTGCGGGTGACGATGCCGTTCAAACCTCGCAAAATTCGCATTCCTGCTGACTGGAAACAATGGGCGCCAATCGGCGCTGTTGTCTTATCGGCGTCAATCGCCATGGCCGGTCTGGCGGGGCTTGCGGCCGCTACCGTGTCGGCATGGCCCGTTTTCGCGCTGATCGGCGGATGTGCGGTATGTGCTGTGCTGTCGCTTCGCATCTGGCGAAAGCAATTTTCAGTGCCGCCGCCGCCGACCGTTCTCGAAAGACTGGCGCCGCCAGGGCAGACGATGTGGCTGAAGGGCGTGGGGATTGCCGCGGCCGCGACACAGGAGGGCCCGACACTGCTGATCCGGCTTGTCGCATGCAACGAAACTGCGGGCGACGCGATGCTTCGCGCGGAGGTGCAGCCGGTTAACAACGACATCTTCGAGCGACTCTGGCCGCTGGATATTGTGGTTCCCGCGCGTGGAACAATTCTCTCGCAGCTCCAACTCAGCCTTCCGCAAATCGACGAGCCTGCCGTGCTGCAACTGCGCATGCATGCCACCGCGTTCGCCACTGCGCCGGCCGCCAAGCCGCGAAACGCCGTCAAGCCCGCTGGCACATCACCGGCCTCCGACGCGCCTCCCATGCTTCTTGGCGGCTCGGCAGGTTTGAAATTGGAGTCGCCCGATATCGCGACACTGTCGGCCTCGATTTTCCCATTTTCCGGCGCGCCTTTGGGCGAACTCGAGTCGCGCTGGGCGACGATGGAACTCTGGACGCCATCGCACCCCGCATCGGAAGATGAAATCAGTCGCCGGCTGAATCGAACCGCCCGGCCGCCGACGGCGAGCGGGGGTAAAGATCGTAGCATGTGAAATGACGTTCAAGTCGAACGGCGTGCGGCTACGGCTCGGTTGTCGCAGGCTTGATCGTGGGCGCGCTGGCGGGAAGTGCTGCCGGTTCGGATGTCGGCTCAGTCGGGATGACTACAGTTGGCCGTGTCGTCGCCGGCTCAGCCACCGCCGGCGCGCTGGCCGGGGCAGCCGGCTTGTGTTTGATGAATGCCGGCTCGATCCAATTAAAGCGATCCTGTGTTTCGGCATTCGCGCCGAAATCCACCTCCAGCGTCAGTCTTTTGCCGCCGGCAACATCAACAAACACCGGCTCGGCGAGGCGGCCGCCACGAAAATGCTTTACTTCATGCGCGATCTTTTCATCCACCTTGATGCGCACCGTCACATCCGCCTTGTCGGTGCGCGGCTGATCCGGATCGACTGCAAATTGGGTACGAAAGATCGGATAGGCCGGATCGATGTTGAATGTGACGATGCTTTTGGCATGCACGCCGATGCCGCGGGCATAGGTCAAACGGCCGAATCGAATGGGCCGGCCTTCAACATTGCAGTTCATCCGCGTCGGAAATGATTCGGGGTGCTCGATCGCGAAATTGATCTGCTCGGCAGAGGTCGGCGTGCGCGCCGAAAGCCACGCCACCGGCCCGTTTAATTGCTCGATCCCGGCGACAGCGCTCATCGGTACACTGCGGTTCTCGGCGCCTTTCGAGGAGATGATCAAGTTTTCCTCTTTGAGCAACACATCGTCCGCCGTCAGGCTCGATCCGTCGCCCAGGCGTACGCGCATCGCGGATGCAGCGGTCGCGGCCGGCCGGGCAGCTGATGCAAAAAGCACATAGGCAATCGCCGACAATTCGCGGGAAACCTTTGCGTCGCCTACTTCCAGCACAATTTTGTCCTTGTCCACATCCGCGACGAAGCCCTTTTGCGCATCACCGTTGGCAAAACCAATCAGGTCTTCGACGCGTTTCTGATCCATCTGGTTTACTGGCGCCTCGGATTTCCGGCGAACCATCGCCTGGCAATCGCTGAGCTTCACGGCGACTTCGCCGAATGCGGCGCTTTTCCAGGTCAATCGTCCGGACACCACGCCGCCCGGTGTGCCGTAAAGCGTATCGCCGCTGATGAGCAGGAGCGCAAAATCGCCGGCCGCGTCTTCGCCGCCGGGTGGCCGTTCGACGCTGAGAAAATCCACGCGATCGAGCGTTAACTCCCCGTGGCCGGACGTGAATACCATACGATCAGGCGCGATCGATTTAATGGTCACGGGCTGTTGGCGAAACTCGGCATCCGTCAGTGTCCAGATCGCATCCGCCGCGCGGGCGCTGGCGGAAACCATCGCCAGAAGAAGAAGGGCAAACGTTGATGCGCGGATGAAATGAGCCATGTCAGATCGTATGAAGATCTCGGCGAAACCTGTCGTCCCTGCTCAGCTTCCAGGGCCTTTGCCGTGGAACACAGGCAGATAACGATTGGGCATCTGCAAAATGATCAGCGCCATGGCCGTGTCATAGTCGGGGCTGATTTCTCCCTGCCAAACGCCGGTACCCTTGTTCTGGCGTGCGATGAGATCGTCGCGAATTGCGGGATACCATCGCGCCCAGCTTTCGCCGCCGGCGAGAAACATCGCCTGAACAGCGTAATAGTTGCCGTAAAAGTAGTGTCCGTCTGTCTGGTTTCCGGCACCCGTGCCGGGACGCATGCGGTTCAAATAATTGATGCCCTGTTCGATGCGGGCGCGGTCCTTGTCGAATCGGCCGGCGTAATAGAGTGTTGCCACGCCCGCGGCCGATCGCGCAAAACCCGATCCGCCGCCCTGGCCGGCCGTGTATGAAAAACCGCCGTCCGGACATGAACAACTCTTCACATACTCGACAGCCTTGTTGATGGTCGCTTCCTCAACCTTGATCCCCGCGTCGCGTGCGGCGCGTAATGCCATCACCTGGCAGATCGTGATCGAGATATCGGCGTCAACCGGCGCGGGCTGGTAGCGCCATCCGCCCGCCTGATTTTGACAGCGATGAATAAGTTTCACGGCGCGAAGAAGCGCCTCCTTCACCTCGTCGTCCTGCGTCATGCCGTACACTTCGGCGAGAAACAGCGTGGCAAAGCCGTGTGAGTACATTTCGCCACCGCCGCCGGAGGAGATGAAGCCGTTTCGATCGGTGCAGGCGACGAGAAAATCGGCGATCTTTTTGACGTTTTCGCCATATTTGCCGCGATTGGGCAGATTGCCCGCCCCCATGAATGCGATTCCCGCAAGCGCGGTGACTCCGACGTGCCCGCCCGGCCCGCCGCCAAACCCGCCTTCGCCGCCAAACGCGCCGTTTTTCATCTGCGCGCGGGCGAGATACGCAAGACCCTTCTCGACTGCAGCCTGCTGCGCTGGCGTGATCTCATCGCCGCGCACCTGGTTGGGGGCTTCCGCAAGGCCGCCTGAAGCCGCCGGCGCGGCCGCAGCGCCCGCTCGCGGCGCCGCCTGCAGGACATTCATCCCGCCCGGCCCGACGAGGATCGCCGGCAGAACCATGCCCACGGCGATCGCACCAGCCATTGTCCGCCGCCGCCATCGCGCAACGTTGCCTGTTGATTCAGCCATTTTTACCTGCTGGTCATCCTGCACTATCCCCATGATAGACACCATGCCGCGCCGGCGAAATAGTTGCAGATATACCGGGCGGGGGGAAGCGTTGAGCATCGAGGGCGGCGGGCAGCGCAGTCTCACTAAAATTCGGGGATTCGGAGTGGCGGCTTCGGAATTCGCTGGCAATGAGCAGCGGGCACATGTCTTGGAGTACCGCGACCCGTGGCACCCGATTACTTGCAATTCGCAAGCGGCAAGCGGCAACTTCCCACTTAATCCCGATAGGTCGAATGGCAGGAGAGGCACGATTTCCCGACCGCCGGCATTGACGCCGTCGCGGCAGTTGTATCCGCGGGTTTGGCGGACAGCGCTTCGTAAAGTGTTTTGGTGGCGGCGTCGCTGTCGGACAGCAGCGATTGAAAATGTTCTGGCCGGGATTTCAGCCACTCGGCCCGCGTCAATTCGTGCAGGCGCTCCTGCAACTGCAGTGCCTCGTGGGCCGGGTCCAGGTCGGGATGGTTGGCAGGAGTTTGCCAGCCCGATTTTTGGATGAGTTTAAGGTTGTCGTATGTAGCGTCGATATCGACCATCGCGCGGGCCAGATTGTCGATCTGCGTTTTCTCGTGATACTCGACCTTGAGATCCTTCAACTCCGCCGGGTCCAACGGCCGGGCGGCCAGGGCGTCACGCCAAAGTCCCTTGTAATTTTCGCCGGTTCCCATCGTTGTCAAAAGCGAGTTGGCAAGTGACGGTGACAGATCGCCGTTGTAAACGCACGCCACCGCCGCCGCCGCCGCCGATCGATGCTTGCCGTGGTGGCAATGCAAATAAATTGGGCCCGGCATTTCGTCGATCGCTTTTGCAATCTCGCGGCCGGCCTTTTCGCTGACGCCATCGTAGCCGATGGGCAAATGAATGTAGCGCATGTCATACTTTCGGGCGGCGTCAACATCGGGCGTCGCGCCGTCAACGGTGATGATCGTTTTGACTCCAAGATCGTGCAGCGCCTTGAAAGCGACGTCCCCCTCTGGCTGCGCACCGCAGATGACCTTGGCGGTGACAATGTGCGCATTGGGCAGGCCGGGAATGTTTAGCGCCGCAAATGGCGCGGTCGTTGGTGTACGGGCCGGCCGCGTCGCTGGATAGGGGGTTGTCAATGCCGCGTGATCCGCGCGTGTCGGCGCGCCCTCCTGCACGACGGGCTTATCCGATTCCCGGCAACCGGACAGCAGCAGAACACAGTAGGAAATGAAAAATAGTGAATAGAAAATTGGATCGCACGCCGACTTCTTCAATTCCATACTCGCCATTCTCTTAATTCTTCTATTTGCGTTTGCAACCTGCTACGTGCCGTGCCGCCCAGGTCTCGGTGTACCGCGAGCTGCGGCACCCAACTACTGGCAACTGGCAGCCGGCAACTCTTTTTGCTCACACCCCGCTGGCGACCCTTCCGGCAGGTCGCGCCTTCCGTCGGCCTACTTTTCCTGGATCGTCGCAATCAACGAACCCGCCACGGTGACGGGCTGGCCCACGGCCGGTGCGCCGACTGCAGGGTTGTCCTGCTTGAACGCCAAGAACTGGCCGCGCAGGGTGATTGCGATTTTACCGGGTTCGGAGGTCGGGGTGAATTCGATCACCACGTCTGCGGGTTGCAGGCGGGTGCGGTTGCCGTCGAGGTAGATGCCAAAGGGTCGTTCATCGTCCTCATGGCTGTCGGCGTGCTGTTCCCAGTTCCAGCCTCCCTGGCTGAGCAGTTCGCGGCCGGGCAGGTCGTCGTTGATGTCGAAGATGAACGAATTGCCATTGTAATCAGGCAGGAGTGCCTCTGGCGGATCGTCGCTCGAGAACTTCATCTCCAACAATGGCCGGCGTTGCTGCACGATCAGCCGGGCCGGCGGAAACGCCAGTGCCTCGCCGCCGACGTAGAGGAAGGCGGCCGGGAGCGTCGCGGAATGGGGCAATTGGGCGTGCGGCGCGGTCGCCGGCAACAGCACGGCCGGGCGGGTGCTGGGGGTGATGCGCGTCACGACGCGAGGCTCTTTCTTGTCGCACCCCGTGACTGATCCCGCTACCGCAAGCATGGCGATCGATATCGCGAGAAACCGACAGAGCAGGCGTTGGCGGGAGGCGGGCGCAAATGCCTTCGGGATGGCGCGGCCTCGCGGGCACGGCAGCCAAAACCGTGGCACGACGGACAAAAATGCTTTCAGTTGCCGCGACATCGCTGCTCCCAATTCCGCCAGCGTACGACACCTTCCGGCGATGACAACCTCCGGTAGTTGAGTATACCATCCGTTCGCATCGCCCGGCGCGTGTCTCGGAAAAAATCGCCGGCCGGCCAATCGAGGGAAGCGTTGAATTACGAACGGCTGTTTCGCAGGGTCGTCATTGTGTTGCTGCTGGCGATTATCGCCGGCGTTTTGAGCCTGATGCTGGGCACGCAGCGAGGAAGGCGGTTTTTCTCGGAACCCAAGGCCGCCGCAACCGACGTCAAGGCCTATGTCGCGCGGCATCCGGTCATTGCCCCGGCGGCGTTTGTGCTGGTTTATGGGCTGGTGGCAGTGGCGGGCTTGCCGGTCTGGTGGCTGCAGGTGACGGCGGGGTTTGCGTTTGGCCTGGGTCGGGGCATCGCCGTAGGTGCGGTGGCAGCGACGCTGGCGGCCGTGGGCGGGGCGGCCATTTCGCGATTTCTTTTTTCGGACTGGTTTCATCAGCGCGTCGAGTCGCGCATGGCCCGCCTGCGCGCGCTGGACGATCGCATGGGCAACAACGGGCTGTTGGTTGTCCTTGTCCTGCGGCTGCTGCATGGCGTGCCGTTTGCGCTATGCAACTATGCGCTGGGCCTGACGCGCGTGAGCCTTGTGTCCATCGCCGTCGGCACACTCTTTGGCGCGCTGCCGGTGGTTACGATCTACGCCACCGGCGGCGCGGATGCGGCATTGGTTGCGACGTGGAAATTCTGGGCAATCATCGCTGCCATGCACCTGGTTCTGCTAACGCCGATCGTCTGGCGCTGGGCGACACGGCGGCAGGGAACGCCCGCGTCGGAGAAGATGATTCACCGCGATGACACAGCGAGCGATGGGACGGGGCGGGATTGATGCGACAGTAGAAGTAGCAACCACAGAGATCACCGAGGGGCA
>JBBQCK010000079.1:0-8624 GCA_038318605.1 Tepidisphaerales bacterium
GCAACGCGCTCACTGGCAACTCATCCAATACCCAGCGCACGACCAAAGGCTTTTCCGGGCCGGGCGCCACCGGAGACATCGTCACATCCGCCAACCCGAAGCTTGGCCAGCCGATCGGTTTTTCGGTTGACTACACCGGCCTGAGCGGCTCAATCGCAGGAATCCTGTGGGACTTCGGCGACGGCCTGCCCAGTACCCTGGCCTCCCCGAAGCACACCTTTGCAAGCGCAGGCGCTTACACCGTGCAGGTGGTCGCGTGGGATCAGACGGGGCGGGCGATTTATAAGGAACTGTCGCTGAATCTGTCGGCTGCCACTCCCGAGCCTGGGGCGATGGGCCTGCTGGTTGCACCTCTGGCATGGGCCTCGCGGCGTCATCGCGCGGCGAAATAAATTTCGCCCTGAAACCTGCAACGGGATTGCGAATTCCGTTACGTCAGACAGCCGTTTCGCCAGGATTCAAAAGGCCATATCTGGATCGCCACGGCGTTGATGTCGGCCGGATACTTTCCAGGTCGCCCTTCCTCTTACTTGGCGACTATAAATGCTTTGTCGGTGGTGCAGAACGAAGGAGTCGCATGCGTCGGAAGGCCTACGCCTATATCACGCACAAAAATCGGTTGCTGATTTTCACTCAGGATCCGAGGCGCAATGCCGGAACCCAGGTCCCCGGTGGCACGATTGAGGAAGGCGAAGATCCTGACGTCGGCGTGATGCGCGAGGCAGAAGAAGAGACCGGCCTGAAGTGTCTGACGCGTGTGGCGCTTGTCGGCGAAAAGACCTGGCGAGGGGCGGATGGTGTGGATGTCGCGGCGCGATTTTATCATCTCACCTGCGACGACCCGACGCCGCCGGAATGCTGGGATCATTGGGAAATAACGCCGTCAGACGGCTCCTCGCCGGTATTGTTTCATCTGCGCTGGACGCCTCTGAACGACGTGCCGAATTTGGCCGGCGATCAGGGGTGTATGTTGGCGACGATGCACCGTTAAAGGTTGCGGGCCCATGTTGGCGCGTGATATCACCGGCTTCGCGCGTTGTCCGGGCGCGGGTGCGCGAGTACATTGCTCGGCCCAATGAAGATTCACGAATATCAGGCGCGGCAGATACTGTCCGATGCTGGCGTACCGGTGCCGCCGGCCGAGGTGGTGTGGAAGCCTGAGGAAGCGGCGATGGCGTTCAAAAAATTCGCCGTGCCGATGTGCGTGGTCAAGGCGCAGGTCTACGCCGGCGGCCACGGCAAGGCGGGATTCGTGAAGCTGGTGAAATCGGCCGACGAGGCCCGCGAGGCGGCGCGATTCATGCTGACGCATCGCATGACCAGCTATCAGACCGGGCCGGAGGGTGTGCCGGTGAATGTGCTGATCGTCGCGCCCGGCGTTGAGATCGAGCGCGAGTATTACCTTGGGATTACGGTCGATCGCAATCGCAACACGGCCACGCTCATCGCCAGCGCTGAGGGTGGCGTGGAGATTGAAGAAGTCGCAAAAAACAGCCCTGAGAAAATCATCAAGGAACCTCTGCATCCGACGCTGGGGCTTCAGGCGTACCAGGCGCGAGACGTTGCCTATCGGCTGGGGTTCAAGGGCAAACAGGCGGCAGTGGCCGCCAGGATCATCGTGAATCTTGCCGCTGCGTTTGCCAAAACCGATGCATCTTTGGCGGAGATCAATCCACTGGTGGTAACCAAAGAGGGGGAGATCATTGCCCTCGACGCTAAATTCAACTTCGACGACAACGCGACATTCCGCCACAAGGATCTTGAGGCGATGGCGGATGAATCGCAGGAGCGGCCGCTGGATGTTCGGGCTAAAAAGGCGAACCTCAACTACATCGCCCTCGACGGCAACATCGGATGCCTGGTCAACGGCGCGGGTCTTGCGATGGCGACGATGGACATCATCAAGCTCCACGGCGCCGAGCCGGCGAACTTTCTGGATGTCGGCGGCGGCGTGACGGCCGAGGGGGCGATCGAGGCGTTTCGCATCATTTTGTCCGATCCGAAGGTCGAGGGGATTCTGGTCAACATTTTCGGCGGCATCGCCAAGTGCGACCTGATCGCCGAGGCGCTGGTGCAGGCGGGGCGAGAATTGGGCTTCAAGGCACCAGTGGTCGTTCGTCTGGAAGGAACCAATGTCGAACGGGCGCGGGAGATTCTTCAGGCGGCCCGAAGCGAATTGCCGACATTGATCGCAGCGACCGATTTGACGGATGCGGCGATCAAGATGGTTGAAGCTGTAAATGGAAAATCGAAGGCGGCCGCCGCCGCGAGGAACTGAATATGAAATCCGGGATGATTCTACTGATGTTGCTTGGATTGATAGCGTTGTTTACAGGCGGTTGCACCAATGCAACACTGCCGCCGCCGGGGCCGTCCACGCGCCCGGCCGCGGGCGTCGATGCGCCTCTGGTGGGCACCCAATGCACCGTCTACCTTCGCGGCGACATGCTCGGCAGCGCCGTCAAACCCGATCAGATCACTGCGCAGGAAAATCTCGCGAAAATTCAAGGCACCCTGACCCGCATCGACTCCGAATGGGTCGTCGTGACCTTCGGCGGGGAAGATAGCTGGATCCCGCGAGACTATGTGTTTTATATCAAGGCGAGGAAGTAGGAGAAGTTGCCAGTTGTCGGCTGTCCATGTCGGGTGTGAGCGTGAACAAGTGAAGCCCACGTGTCCCAGGCGCGCTGATCAAAATTCTCACAAAATCCCCGACACTTCATATCGCGCCTCGCGTCTTGTATCCGCACAAAACTTGCCTGCTGCGCCTCTACGTTGAACCTTGTTCAACGGCCCGCCGCCTACTGCCCGAGCATAAATCGTTCGATGTTGTCCGCCATGTTTCCCACGCCGGTTTTTGAATCGCGATCGACCTTTGCCAAGGCGCGGATGAGGCGTGCGGCGCCGCGCCGGCCGATGGATTGGGCGTGGCGCTGGAACAGCGGGAAGTTCGTTTTGTATCGCCAGGTATTTTTGAAGGCCGGACGATTGGTGAGGAATGTCCAAACATCATCGAGCCATAGGCCGATCCAGACAACCGCGCGAAATTCGCTTGTTGGATCGGTCTGCATCAGGAGCTTCCATCGCTTGATGGCGTCGGGGGTGCGACCGGCCGCCAGTTCGTTGGTCAGCTCGAACATCTCCTGCTCGCGCTGAAATACGACCGACCTATCGACCAGAGCGGCATCGACCGGCGCATCGTCCGCCTGCAGAGCGAGCTTAGCCAGTTCACTGTCCATGCGAGCCAGGTCCGGGCCGATCAGCTCTGCCAGTCGGGCCGCGGCCGGCTGCGTCAGCGATATCTGGTGAAAACGCTCCGCGCGGCGCGTAGCCCACGACGCCAGTGCCGCCGGTCCGGATGGGGCATCGCACGCAATGACTTCACCGACGCGCACGATCTCCTTGTAAATATTCTGATTCTTTGGCAGCGATTCACAGCGCAGGATCAGCGTGCCCGCAGAACTGCCGCCGCTTTTCACAAATGATTGAAGGCCCTCGCGGCTTTTTGTAATCAGCGCATCCGCATTCCGCACGACGGCAACGGTGGCCGAGGCGAACATGCTGAAAGTCTGCACGGCACCGAGCACATCGCCGAGATCATCTTCGTTGCCGTCGAAGTCATTTCGCTGAGTTTCGGCGCCGAAACTCGCGACGATATTGCGCTGGGCCTCAAGCTGCAGAAAAGTGTCGCTGCCGACCAGCGCGTAAACGGACTTTGGCTTGGTGGATGCAGCCTTGGCCATTACGGCGCGTTGTAAGGCAGTGCGTTGTGGAGGTCAAACCGCCGGTGCAGGCGACGGCCCGATGAACGAAGATGCGCGAGGTGGCGCGGCCACGAACCGCGGGCTTAAACCGTGTAAATGTAAGAATGTGAGGCGGCGTGAAACTCAGGAAGGGAAAGCACCCTCCAAGGTCGATACCGCCCTTCACTCGCAAAGTGAAAGCGGCAACAAAATGGGAGTACGAGGAATCGATGTACTTGCATACCAATACCGCCCGCCGCCTGCGACGCCATTTGCAATCTCGGTCGGTCGCATCGAAAATATCTGACCAATTTGAGCGTAGAAGACACATCCATTTTTGAGCAGGCCGAACGCCAGGCGGCCGACTTGTTGCAGGAATTGGCGGCTCGGCGCGCCGATCTGGAGCGACGTGGCCAGGGTGCCAACTGCGATCTGGCGCTAGCCGGCGGGCTCGATCGGATTGACGCGGCGGCCGATGCGTTGACCAGCGTAATCGATGCGCTCAATTCGCGTTCAACGGCTGGCGAGGACACTGACCATGAATGATCTGGACGATATCGAACGGGGCGGGCCTGAAGAACAAACGCAAGTATTTGCTGAGCCGATCGTGGCCCGGCCGGTATTGATGGGCCGGGCTTTGAAAGTGCTGATCTGCAGCATTGCGATGTTGGGATTCGCCGTGGCATTTTCCTACGACGGGTTCGTGAAATATCCGCGACAGAACGCCGACTCCATCTCTCGCGGCGAAACGCCGCGTCACACCAATTGGGACATTACATTACAGCAAATTCTCATCGTGCCGTGCGGGTTGGGCGGCCTCTGGCTTCTGCTCGGCGTGGCGATGCGCTTTCGCGGCGAATATCGGCTGGAAAATGGCGTGGTCCATGTGCCCGGCAGTCCGCCGATTCCACTGGACTCGATTACGCGCATCGACAAGCGAAAGTGGAACGTCAAGGGGCTTGCCACGCTCTCGTACGAACTTGCAGATGGTGAAAAAGGGGATTTCAAACTGGATGCGCTTTACTACGAATCAAAACCGTGCGACGCGATCATGGATCGCATCGAAGCGCACGCCCGACAGTCCGGCGATGTGGTGACCGAACGAAGTGACGATGACGAGGCGGTGGATGACGACGAAGTGACAGAGTCCGATACCTACGCCGACGATGACCTCGACGATCAAAAGTAGGCAGAAGTTTCGGGGAGAACGGTTGACTGCAAACACGATGAACGCGCTGGAACTGTGACCAATCGGCAATCACCGAAGTGCCGCTGTACAAGTGTCTGAACCACTGGCCGGGCGCGCAGGTTCGCCTATTGCTGCCCGCCGTGTTCAGCTTGGATCCTCATAAATGTGGTGGTCGTCGCTGGCACCGACAGCGCGTACCATGGACCGGCCGGTGGGGCGGAAGGGGACGAAAATTACGAATGCCAGCAGCGCCGGCACGATGTTGGGGATCAGCGAGCCGCTGACGAGACAGCCAATCAGGGCGAAAATTCCCCCAAGTTCAGTCATGATCCAGATCGCGAGCTGGCCTTTCAGATACGCGCGGGGTGGAACCACGTCACCTTCAAAGTATGGCTTGAAATAACGCGAGCGCAGGAAAAATGCGGCCGGGACGCCGATGCCGAGGATCGCCATGGCCGCGACGAACCAGATTGTGCCGATGTGGCTGTCGGTCGCGCGCTCGGTGCCGGAGTTGCTCTTGATCGTCGCGACGAGAAACAGCACAAACGGAATGATGAGCATGGCGAGCCAACTGAGCCACGCATACCGAAGAGCCTCGCCGACCGTCAGGCGATCGTCAGAACCCGGGGTTGCAGAAACACTTGCGGGAATTGCCATGAAAGTGACTCCTTCGTTAGACGACTCGATGATATTGTTGGCATGGTGGGATGCGACTGTCTAGGGACTTTCTCTGTGAAAGCGTTCACAATCCAAACGCCGGCGCAGTTTCGATTCGGGTAATCTGACCGGCGTGGTATTGCATCCGAACGGTGGACGGAACGTCTTGGAGCCCAGTCGCGGAGCTGGGATGGGTAATCCGACGTGTCGCTGCATCGCTTGCGGCGCCGGATTCCACGTTTGAGTCCGCTGCGGCGATGTGCGCGACGATGAACGTGACATGGTGGGGCGGGTCGATGTAGCCGGAAAATTTTAGTTCGCCACGAACATCGCGCGGCGGTTCGAGGGACTCAATGGATTGAATCGTCAACGGCGCGCCGTCTGCGCTGAGCGTGTAGGCTTCCGCGTGGGGGACGAGGGTCTGGTCCCAAACAAGCAGAAAAAACCGCCAACCATCGCCGTCGCGATTGGCGCCCAATACTTCAAACGACTTGCCCGAGGAGATGAGCGGCCTGATTCGTGTTTGCAGGCTTTGAGCGGCCGCCGGCGTTGCGCCGTTCGCTCGCGCAAGTTCGACGAGCCACGTTCGCGTCGCGGGCGGGACACTTCGGCTTCGGCCCGGCTCATCCGGCCGCGGAACCATGTAGGGGATCTCAAATCGTACCGGATCCGGCGCGCCGAGCGGCCGGGCATAGGGCTGCATCTTCTGGCGAAATAGCATGATCGCGCCTGGCAGCGATAGCACGATGATTGCCCCGAGAATCCAGAAATTCAGCCGCGATTCACGCGTCACGATAAATTAGTCACAGAGTTTCCTGTGCCTCCTGGTAAGTTTCCTTCCGAGTCAGCTTAATCGAGCGCAATGGCTGCATAATCGCTGCAAAAAGGTTGTTGTATATGTTGGTGGTCATGAATCGAAGGGCCTCACGCGTCGGCTTGGATTGCGGCTCGTGGATGTGCGGAAGAAAAACCACGACCGCCGCCAAGCGCAGCACGGCGCTAAGGGCAAACAAGACATCATACGACATGAAGGTTTTGAACGCCGTATGAAACTGCCAGTCACGCAGCCATTGCGCCAGCGCACCGGCCGACAATCCTCCAAGACATCCGGCGATATTGATGATGACGCCGTTGACAGCGACGTATGCGGTTCGGCCCTTGGTTGGTTGATCCGCGCCGCCGTTACCGTCGGATGAGACCATCTCCAATACGATGTTGAAATTGCCGATCTCGACGCCCGCCCACAGCGCTGCACCGGCTGCGGACAGAAGATACCCCAGCCAGATGAGATGCGGCGTGACAAAGCACCAGCCAAAGCCGACGGGCACCAGCCCCAGGCCCGCGATGATGAGCAGCGGCCGCTTTCCCATGCGGTCGGCCGCGCGGCCCCAGACGGGCAGAACCAGAAGCTGGGCAACCGCCGGCGCGACGATCAGCATCAACTGCGTCAGCATGTTGACCGAAGTACCCGCTTTGCCATCAGCGCCGCCGAGCTGGCGCATTACATATAACGTGACAAACTGGCCCATGAAGCTGATGGCGAACATGAGTGTCGCCACGAAGGCGGCGAACCAGAGAAAGCGTGGATTGCGAAGTGGTTCGCGCCAAGCATGAAACAGGTGGATGCCGCGCTGCGGCGGCTGATGAATTTCCGGTACCGGGTGGAACATTGCAATGTCCACAAGGCCGAAGAGCGCTGCAACGCAAAAGACGCCCCCATACCATTGAAGCGCGTGCTGTGTGCCATTGCCTGTGGCGTATCGGTCGAGCAGGTGACCAACGATAAACGCCGTTGGAATAGCGGCGGCCACGCCCCACTGGCGGCGGCGCGAAAAGTATTTGCCGCGTTTGCGATCGGGCACGAGATCGGCCATCCAGCTCACCCATGCCGGGCCGCCGATGGCGTTGCCGCAATGCATGAAGAAAACCAGCCAGAGGAACATGACGATCGCGGCGCGCGATCCGGCAACCCCATAGAGATGCATCAGCAAAACGGGGAAGACAGCAATCGGGATCCACATCAGGCGCTGAAAATAAAGTCCCCAGAAGAAAATGCGTTTGCGCTGGCCGGTGGCTTCGATAAGCAGACTCGCGGGCAATGATGCAAGCGAGGCGATAAACGGCAGCGCGCTGAGCAGGCCGAATTGAAACTCGGAAGCCTTCAGCGACTTGGCGAAGCTGGTGAAGGGCGTGCCACTGACAGCGGTGAGCCAGACAGAACCGAAAATCCATGCGGTGGTGGCATACCACAGCGCGCGGCGTAGTTCGGCACCCCGCACGGTCCGCCCGACTGTTGCGGTTGTTATTGACTTGGCAGCGGCGGCCGATGAGGAGGCGGAATTCATTTCCATCGCACGATGAAATTGCGGACGTGCGCGGCATCCATGCCGAGCGATCCGGGGGATTGTAGGGCGTCAGCATGGAGTGGCAACGCGAGCGAGACAGGACGAACTGGCCGGGGGTCGGGCGTAAGCGGGCGGGCGGCCGATTCGTGGTTGGTGCGCGGCGAGGCCTGATTGACGGCTATTTCACCGGATTTGGTTGCCCATGGGAACAACATTTGCATTAACTCATTCAGACGCTTCGCATCCTCGCGGACGTCACGTTTGGAAGTTTGTTCGAATATGAAAGGAAATGAGCATGCGCAAACACATGATTTTAGCGGCCGCGGCAGGTTTGACCGTCGCGGGGTTCTGTATGCCGATCCCGGCGAACGCGGCTGACGAGGCGCGGACGGCGGGGCAGAAGGTGGACAACGCCATGGATCGTGCCGGAAACGATGCCGCTCGAGCCGTGGACAAGGCGGGTAACGCCATGGATCGCGCCGCCGACAATTCCAAAAACGCGGCAGATCGCATGGGCGAAAAGGCGGAAAACACAGCCGATCGGATGGGCGACAAAACGAAGGACACCGAAGCCCACGGCACGGCGGCGGCGGCCGATCAAGCGCAGGCCGCATTCGAAATGCCAGCCGGCATCACGGCGACTGACCTGAAGGAAGATGGTGATATCCGTTCACGGCTGGCCGACTTTGT
>JBBQCK010000080.1:0-8606 GCA_038318605.1 Tepidisphaerales bacterium
GGCCGATGATGAGGATCGCGTGGTATTTCGCATCGACGATCCTCCGGGCAAGCCGGCCAATGGCGGCACGGGAGGATCGCTGCCGCTGGAATGATTGCACGGCTGCGGAAGAATGAACCGGCAATCATCGGCCGGCGTTCGTTCCGCGGCGCGGACAAACTCAGACAGCGTAACTGGCATCGATCCCATTGCCGCGGTTACAATCCGCGCACTCACTTGGTTTGGCAGCAAAGGATGACGGCATGCACGTGGGATTATCCCCGGTTCTCGGGGAGCTGATTATTCAAGGCGGCTTCATCAGCCTATGGAAGCTGGGACTGCTCGTTCTGGTGCTTTTGCCCTGGTTGCGCCTGCTGACGTGGATCGACAAGGACGCCGTGGCGGCGCGGCTGCCGCGTGAGGGGATCAACAGCATTTTGTTCGGCGCTACGCTGGCCGGTTTTCTCCTGTTTTTGTTTCTTCCGTATTTCTTTCTGGCGTGGTTTGTGCTTCTGCTGTTTTTCGCAGGCGGGTTTGCGGGATACCTGGGAATTCGCAAGCAGCGCGTGGGGCTAAAGGATTTCTGGGCGGAGTTTGCGGAATTCCGCGGGGGCCTTTTCGGTGGAAAAAATGCCGCAGCGCGCAAGGCGGCGGCCGCCGCACCGCCGGGCGCGGTCACTTTCATAAACAATACTGGCAATCCGATCGGAGCGCCCGCGACCGAGAGCCCGGATCGGCTCGCCTATGACGCTTTGCAAAAATTGTTGACCGACCCGCTTCGAAAAGGCGCCGAGCGCATCGACTTGAAACCCGGGCCGGAGTTCGCGTCGGTGGCGGTCGTTGTCGATGGGGTGGCGTACGGCGCTCAACAGCTCGAGCGTCACGCCGCCGCCAGCGCGATCGGGTATCTCAAGCGCGTCGCCGGTCTCAACGCCGAGGAATTGCGCAAGCCACAGTCGGGCGCGTTCAAAATAGCCGTTGATGGTCGAAAACTTGGATTGGAAGCGAATACGGCCGGTTCGACAGCGGGGGAATTTCTGCGCGTTCTGATCGAACCCAAGGCACGGCACGGCCGGCGGCTGGAAGAGCTCGGCATGTTGCCGGATCAGATGGAGAAGCTTCTCGAATCCATCAAGGAAAACACTGGCATTGTGCTGGTGACGGCGCCCGTGGGCCAGGGCCGCACCTCGATGCTATACGCAATTCTGCGAGCGCACGACGCTTTTTTGACGCACATTCAATCGATCGAGCGAAATCCGGACAACGACATTGAGGGCGTGACCCAAAACAAGCTTGGCGTGAACGCTCTGCCGGCGGATGAGCTCAAGCAGGTCGGCTGGGTTATCAGCCAGCAGGTCGATGTGATCATGATCGACGAGGTGAGCGACCCCAAGAGCGCCAGGGATCTGATTCGCTTCGCTTCTGATTCCAAACGCGTCTATATCGGCATGCGGGCGGCCAACGTGTTTGATGCGCTTGCCCAATGGCGCAAGCTTGTCGGTGACGATGCGCTGGCGATGAGCGAGCTGAAAATGATCCTCGCCGGGCGGATCATGCGGCGGCTCTGCGCGGCGTGCAAGCTGCCCTATGCACCCGATCCAGATACGGTGCGGAAACTCAACCTCGATCCGAACCGCGTGCGGCAGCTTTTTCAGTCGCGCACGCAGCCGATGCGAAATGAAAAGGGAGAACCGATACCGTGCCAGTTCTGCCAAGAACTGCATTTCAAGGGTCGATTCGGTGTGTATGAGATGCTGATTGCGGATGATGTCATCCGCAAGGCCGTGCTGTCGGGCGGATCGGAACAGCAGATCAAGGCGGCGTTTCGGCGGCAACGCGGCCTGTTTCTACAGGAAACAGCGCTTCTGCAGGTCGAGGCCGGTGAAACGAGTATTCAGGAAGTGCGCCGTGTGTTGGTCGGAGATGGCGCGCGGCCGCCGGCACGCGCTTCGGCTTCTGCGGGCGCAGGATAAGCACGCTGTTTTCTCGGCGAACTGCGCAGCGTGATTGAACGATTGAATTCGCACGAAGACACCAGACGACGATGTATCCACTATTACTGCTCATCCTCGCGGGCGCAATTGCTTACTTTCATTACACGCAGGGGCTGTTCAGCGCCGGCGTGTCGATGATACTGGCGATCTTGTCGGCGCTGGTTGCGGTTGGCTGGGCCGAAGCCGCGACACTGGGCATCATGGGCGGCAAATATGCCGACGCCTCGCTTGGAATCATGATGGTCATCCTGTTCGGCGCAACCTACCTCGTGCTGAGAGTGATCTTTGATCGCTTTGTGCCGGGGAATCTTCGCTTTCCAGTGGTCGCTGACCGCATCGGCGCCGGTGTGCTTGGGTTTGTGACGGGATTGTTCACCGTTGGCGTGATTGCGATTGCAACGCAGACGATGCCATTTGGCCCGTCCCTATGGGGTTACGAACGCTTTCCGATGAAGAACGACGGCGTGGCCGTGCGCGTTGCGGGGCAGAATCAGATGCAGGATCGGAAGATGGATGAGGTTGACGGCGTGCGGTTCGTGGAGGATCAGCAATCGGGAATGTTCCTGCCGGCCGACAGCCTCTTGCTTGGGGCGCTGAAGATTGTCAGTCGGCCGGGCGGCTCGCTGGAGACGGGCATTCCATTCGCATCGCTGCACCCGAGCTATTTGCAGGAGCTTTTCGGCCAAAGACTGGCCGTAGAGCCGGGCGCGATGCACACAGCAATGCCGGGTCAGCTTTCATCCGTCAATTTGTTAAGGGCGCGGCCGACGGAACAGTCGGACTACGAAGAATTCAACGTCCGCACGGCCGGCAATAGCAGCAAATTTGCGCCGGTAAAACCGGTCAACTTTGAATCGGACAAACTCATGCCGCTGGTGGTGCGCCTGCGACTGGCCGCCGAGGCGGCTGACGGCGCGAACGTGCGAATGGCGCCAAGCGATATCCGGCTGGTCGTCGCGGGCGACGACGGCTCAAAGAATCTGTTCCCAGTGGGGATCATGAACGATTCCCAGCATCTTTTTCTGATGAAGCCGGACGACCGCATCATGGTCGCCGCAACCAAGACGGTTGATGTGGTCTTCGCCGTTGATCCCGGCCTGATTTCCAAACCGGGTGCTGCGAAGACGGTTTTCGTTGCGGATGCGTTCATTGAAGTAAAGCGATACGCGAGAAAAGCACTTGCGGGCGAAAAGGTAACAGCGTTCGAGCCAGCCGGTGATAATGGGGGCGCGTTTTTCAAAGTTCCCACGGCCGCGCCGCCGATGAAAACAGCTACGCCTCCAAACACGCCGGCAACGCCGGAGCCGGGCAAGCAGCCTCCTGCGGCCGAAGACAAGCGGCCATACCGTCAGGTACGTCCGGCGGGCGCGTTGGCCAACGGCGGTGAGATCTTCCCGGTCGGAGTTCCGGCCGCAGGCGATGGAAATTTCGTGGCTCTGTCGGCCGACGGCGCAGGTTTTGGCGCCATTCAGAACAGTGCCTTCAGGCAACTGGTTATAGAACAGCCGAAAACTCAGGATGAACTAAAAGCAGGCGCTGCGACAATCAACCATATTTCAGTCGGAAAAGATCAGAAAATCATCTTCGTCCCTCTTGCTCCTGCAGGAAGTGATCCATGGGCATGGGGGGTGGACCTCAAGAATTTCAAACTAACCAGCGGCCAAGGCGCTGCACAACTGGTGGGGTATAGCGCTGTGTCCGGAAAGGGGCCGGGCGACAAGTTGGTTATGCGATTCACTCCTGACGATCCGCCCAAGGTGGCTCAGCCAGTTACAGGTCTGACGCCTGTGGATTTCGCCCTGTTCTTTGCGGTATCGGCGTCGGATAACGGGCCGTGGGAGCTTACATACGGTAAATAATTGGGGCTGAAAGTGCCATTCAGTTCTGACCGTTTTTGAAAACAGTTCCAGATTGATCGGCCTGCGCTGCCGGCACAGCTTGGGCAATCGCATCACGAAGCAACTCCGCCACACGCGATGAGCCAAGTTCCCGCTTTCCGAAGCCGGGGAGAGCGCCCGCTCGGACTGCCGCATCCTGGGCGTCAGCGTAGTTGCTGACGAGCATCATTTTCAAATCGGGATTGTCGGGGCGCAGACGCGCGATCAGCTTTGTGCCGTCCAGTTCCTCAAAACCATAATCGAGTTGGCGATTGATGAGCAAAAGGCTCGGCCTGTCGGCCAGAACGCGCTGCAATTCGGCTTCGGTGTCGGCGGCGACAACAGCTATTTCGCGACTTGCCCGGCCGACGGTCATCCGCAGGTAGCTGCTGTCCGGGCCGCAATGTCCGATGAGAACGATGATTTTGGTCATGGTAATGGGGGCTATGGGTCGTTGAAAGATTCCTTTCAACTATACACCAGGCCGACCTGCAAGGATCGTCGAAAAGCCGAGCGTGGGCGACATAAGCGACGTTGGCGGTTTTTGACGCTGATGCGGTGCGTGGGATATGCTCTGCGCCGCAGGATGGCGGGCGCTGTGACCCGTGCTGCTTTGTGAACCATTTCACCGGCCGGGAAGGTTGCATGGGCGCAGAACCATCAGTTGTAGGCCGGCGGTCCGCTCGACCTGTTCGAAATTGCCATGCACGAACGGGCGCGGTGGCGTGGCTGATTGCCCTGCTGTCGTTCGTCGGAACGGCGCTGTATGCCTCGGCCGGTTCGCCTGAAATCCTTGTAACTCCCCCCGCGGCATCCCGGCCATCGCCGGCCACCTCCGCCGCGCTTGCGGTGGAGATAAAGTCATTCAGCTTTCGCGGAAACACGCGTATCTCTGACGCGGATCTCAACGCGGCGGTTTCGGACATTCTTGCGAAGCGATGGTTGACGCAGGACGACCTCGATGCCGCTCGAGATGCATTAACGAATGTGTACATCGTCCGGGGATTCATCAATAGCGGCGCTTTGCTTGAGGACCAGGATCTCCAAGCGCAGGATGGCGTGCTGACGTGGACGATCGTCGAGGGGAAGCTTACGGCAATCGACCTGCGGTTTCAGAAGTTTGTCGCAGACGACAAGCCCCCGGAGATCAGCGAAACGGGCCGACTGAGGCGGGGATATGTGCTGTCGCGCGCGTGGCCCGATGGCGATGCGCCATTGAACGTCATCGATCTGAAGAACAACCTCGAACTTCTCCGGTTAAATCCGAATGTCCGTACGATCAATGCGGAATTGAAGCCCGGGGCGGCGCCTGGCGAGAGCACGCTTGACCTGGCGGTGTCGGAAACTTTTCCAATACAGGTCGGCCTCCAGTTCGACAACAACCGCTCGCCCAGCGTTGGAGCGGAGCGTTTTTCGCTTCTGTTTTCTGATACGAACCTGACTGGCAACAGCGACACCATCGGATTTCGTCTGGGATTGAACAAAGGATCCCTCAACGATCTGACGTGGGCCGGCACCGATGATTTGCAGGTGGATTACACGCTGCCGATCACGCGCCGGGACACCACGCTACAGGTGAGTTTTTCCAACACCGATTCGCCTGTGGTTGAAGAGCCGTTTCGCGAGTTAAAGATTTCCAGCCGAACGGAAAGCTTTCAGGTGATGCTGCGGCATCCACTCGTGCGCACTCCGACGAATGAACTTGCGTTCTCGCTGGGGCTGGCGCGGCGTTACAACAAGACGTTTCTCGCTGGCGAGCCGTTCAGCTTTTCGCCGGGAGCGATCGACGGCGTGAGCAACGTCACCGTGATACGGTTCGGGCAGGAATACATCACCCGCTCGGCGGAGGATGCGCTGGCGCTGCGATCGACGTTTAACTTTGGTGTTCCATCCTTCGGCGCAACGCGGAACGGTGCGGAAACGCCGGATGGTCAGTTCCTCACATGGCAGGGGCAGGGTCAATATGCCCGACGCCTGAATGAAAACGACTGGCAGGCAATCGTGCGCGGGGCGGTGCAGTTGTCGAACGATTCGCTTTTGCCATTAGAGCAGTTCAGTCTGGGCGGACTGGATACCGTGCGCGGCTACCGCGAGAACGAAATCGTCCGAGACAGCGGCTGGAGCGCATCCGCCGAGCTGCGCATTCCAGTCTGGCGCACATCCTCGCGCAGCATTCTATCTGTTGCGCCGTTCATCGATGCGGGTTATGCGTGGAACGACCATGGCATGCCGCATTCCGAATTGCTCAGCAGCGCCGGCGTCGGGCTGCTTTTCAATCCGAACGACCACGTCACCGGCTTCATCTATTGGGGGATTCCGTTTCATCGCTTCGATGACGATGCCGACAACGATCTACAGGATGAAGGCATTCACTTCAGTCTGACGGTTTTTGCTTTTTGATCGGCCAGCCAGCGCGGCATAGCAGGCGCTGCTCCCCCTTTCACCGCCGAGGGCACAGGCGGCACAACCGATCATGCAGGCCTTCGCGTCGCGCGCTGCTGGCAGGGTTGGCTATTGGTGGCTTTTTACTTCTTCGGCATCGCTGGCAGCAAAATCGGCCATCATTTTATCCTCAGCAGCCTGCGCGGCATTTGCCGGCTCGCTGGCCTTCGCATCGGGCCGCGGCGCCTGTAAGAACACCTGGCCTCGGCGTAGTAAACTGAGGCGCTGGGCGCGGAGATGCGCATCGACCGGCGCGGCAACGATCTGCTGGTTCAAATCCGCAATCGTGTCGAACCAGAGACCAGCGGCGGCGAGGGCTCGCGGCGAATGGTCCGCGCCGATGTCGGCCGGCGGCGCTATGCGCCGGACAAACGCGGTGGAAAATCGATTGTCGCCGAGCGGCGCCGCGTCGTCAGCCGCACCAGCATTCAGCAATATAGTGATCTGACAATCGTGATCGGCCGGCAATTCAACGACCGGCGCGCCCGCAAGGTCAATGGAATGCAGGCCGGCGCGTTGCGGGCCTTCAAGGGTCTTCTTGAGTAGCGGCTTTGCGCCGGCAGGGTTTTTGATGACAACATCAATGCTCTGGTCCGCAACCAAAGGGGCCGTCAATACAAAAGAAATTGCCGGCGACGGCCGAGTTGTCAGGCCGGTCTTCAGCGGAGCAACCAGATACACATTGGCGGCCATTCCACCTTCGGAGCGCGTTCCCCCTCCGATGCGGTTGTCAGGCGCGCCGACTGAATCGGCCTTGAAAGGAATATCGTCTGGATCGGATGCATCATCGGCGCGGGTAGCCGGCGTTGCCAACACAACAACCACGAAGCCGAGCAGTGAAGCGCCGAGGAAGAGCATTCGTCGCAGATTCATTGATGATCCCGGGAAAAAGCCGCAATTGTCGCGGAGTACTTCATGGAATTGATCGGGTAGGCGCCGTGGTCGGTGCGGCGGAGATGATCGCCAGCGCAGAGTGCTCGATGTCCCGGGCCATTTTTAGTTCATCCGGCGTTGAACCGGGCGACGGGTCGCCGGAAAAGACCTGTTCCTGCCGCATTAGCGCGGCGAGCTGGCGGGCGGCAGTTCGATCCGGCGGATCGGCCTGTTTCGCATTGTACAGTTTGTCGATCGCATCATACCAGAGGCCGGCCGTCGCCATTGATCTTGCATCGCCGACCGCGCCGCTAGGCTTGGTCAGGAACAGGTATCCACTGGAAGTAATCGGATTGCTCAGGCCCGAAGCATCCGGCGCGGGCGACAGGACGGCCGACACCTTATACACCGCGCCAACTTTCAGCGCGGCATCCTCCCCGAGTGTGAAGGAGTAGACGCCAGCTCGAACCGGTGGCCGCACCGATTGGCGATAAAGCACCTCTGCTCCACTGGCGACTACAAGCTCGATCGGATCATCAATGTCCGAAGGAAGCAGGTAATAGATGGTCGGTGACGGGCGGCTGGTTGCACCTGCGCCGCGCGGCGCGATGATAAATGCCCGCTCGGCCGGCCCGCGCGTGCCGGCGCCGATGCGGCTGGCGGGTGCTCCAACATCAGGGGCGTGATACTCGATGTCGTCGGGATCGCGATCGGACGGCGATCCGTCGGGCGTATGTCCACCCGATTCGCGCGCGGCCGATTCTCCCGGCAGAATCGGCGTCTGCGCCGGGGATTCATTTTTTGTCGTCAGCAACCAAAGCGCCGCCAGCGCTAACAGGCTCAGCGACAGAATTATTTGGCGTCGTGGCATGACTGCGTTCTCCGATCACTCCAAACACTGCCAGGCTGGCAGTTCGGCCGGTCAAGGTTATATCTCCTGCCAGACGGCGAGTCACAAAATTATCGTCCACAAAGTTCCACGTCGCCTCCCCGATGAGAATACGGCATCCCTCGGCGGCGATGTCTTCGTCCATGATAGTTTTATCATAGGTCTCGAGGCGCGATGCGGTATTTACCGTGTCGCCAAGCGTCGTGAATTCGAGACGATCGGCCGAGCCCAGGCTCCCCACCACAACCGTCCCGGTATAAATGCCGATCCGCATTCCCGGCACCGGACGGCTTTCAACCGCCCATTTTTCACGAAGCTGCGAAAGCTGCCGTCGCAGCGCGATGGCGCATCGCACCGCCGTGATTGCGTCGGCGCGGTGTTCTGCTTCGGTCTGACGCAGGCGGGGAACGCCAAAGACGACCATGATCCCGTCGCCGATATATTTTGCGATGTAGCCGCCATGCGCCTTGATGACGCCCGTCATCGCCGTCATGTATTCATTAAGCCAGGCAATGAGTTCGTTGGCACTCATTTTTTCGCTGGTGGCGGTGA
>JBBQCK010000081.1:0-8585 GCA_038318605.1 Tepidisphaerales bacterium
GCCGGCGACGGCAACTCGACGTTCTCCCCATCGACCCGCGCGCGAACAAATCCCTGCTTGTGAATCGCCGTGAAGGTGTCCTTGTGTTCCCCCTTCTGCCCCCGCACCAGGGGCGACAAAATCATAATCTTCGAACCGGCCGGCTGCTGCATGACCGATTCGACAATCTGCGACGGGCTCTGCGAGGCGATCTTCCGCCCGCACACCCAGCAATACGGTGTCCCCGCGCGCGCAAACAACACCCGCAGGTAATCGTAGATTTCCGTCACCGTGGCGACGATCGAGCGCGGGTTGCTCGAGGCCCCGCGCTGCTCGATGGCAATCGTCGGCGGCAACCCTTCGATCTCGTCGATATCCGGCTTTTGCAACTGATCCAGAAACTGTCGCGCATAGGTGGAGAGCGACTCCATGTACTTGCGCTGCCCCTCGGCAAAGACCGTGTCGAACGCCAGCGTAGACTTGCCCGACCCCGAAAGCCCGGTGATGACCACAAACTGGTCGCGCGGGATGTCTACGTCAATTCCCTTGAGGTTGTGTTCGCGCGCGCCGCGAATGCGTATGTGCTTCAGGCTCATGGACCTCGGCTCGTCTGAAAAACTGCCCAATTGATCAAAACCGGCGATTGTAGGAACGCTCCGACCCCGGACAACCCGCTCGCTAAAAATTCCAAACATTCGCCAAACTTTTTTACTTGACCCACGATATCCGTTAGGCATATGATAGCCTAACGTCATCCGATCATTCTTCCCGCGGCCTGTCAGTAAATCTCGCCGGGGGCGTATGAGGGATAGAAATTACCGGTCGAAACAGATTGTACGCCGACGGAGTATGCCATGATCACCCTTCGCCAGATCGAACGACTTTGGTTTATAAAGGACTACGCCCGCCTCGCCCGCGAGCTGCTCATGGCTCGGCCGGAGACCTGTCCGCGCCTTCAGACCGAAATCGCCCGCGAACCGGCCGCCACCGCCGCCATGGCTGTCATCCGCCTCGATGAATTGTCCCAGTCGTATGCCCCCGTTTCCTCAACCCTCGTCCGCGCGATCCTCTCCCGTCAGGACTCTGACGGTGGCTGGGGCGACCCTCTGGTAACTGCCCTGTGCGTGCGCGCCCTGTCCGCCGCCGGCGGCCAGGGCCTCGCGATCGACCGCGCCCTGCGCCATCTCGCCACCCTGCAAAAGGCCGACGGCGCCTGGCCGCACATCGCCATTCGTAGAACCCCCGCCGATGCGTATGTCACCGCATTCATGCTGCTGCAACTGGGCGGCGACGATCGCTTTGAAATCGCTGCACGCCCTGCGGACGCACTCGCGTGGCTCGACGCCCACCCCGAACAACTCGACGCCGATGCCCGCCACCTTCTTACCCTGGCCCGCTCGCGCCACCGCCCAGCCTCGCGCCCCCTGCCGCAGCGCCCGATTGCGGCCTGAACTCTGCGTGCGCGGCTCAACTCTATCGTCGGCCTCCGCGGCCAAAAGGCGAAGTTCGCCACCGATGTGCGCCAACCCGTCGCGTCCGACCAAAACCATCGTTGGATTCGCGGTTGAATGACAAAGCTCGAAACCGTTGCGCACCATCCCCAGAAAGGAACATCAAAGCCACTGAAAACGGATGCAATAAAAAGACGCGGCACTGGAATAATTTCCAATGCCGCGGCTGCGATCGGTTCCGTTTGTTCGGCCGGCCAAATGATCCGGCCGCCGATGAGTCGGGATTAATCTGATTGAAACCCGGTGTCTCAATGCGCGCCCGACGCCACATCGCTGCGGGGAAGCCGCAGCACCATGCCGAGCTTCAGGCGGCTCTTGTCCGCGCCGATCTGATCGCGGTTCAATTCGTAAATCGCATCGACCAGCCGGCCGTCGCCGCATTGTTTGCGGGAGATGCCATACAAGCTGTCCCCCTGCTCAACGCGATAAGTCCCGCTGGCGTCGATGGTCAGTGGATGATGACTGCGCACTTCCGCGGGTGTGGTCCGCCCATCATGAAAATCGCTTGGCGCCAGCGATATCGGCGACGTGCCGCGCGCCATTTCGGCCTTGAAATCGGGAATGACCAGAGACTGCCCAAGGCTCAGGTGGTTTGGATTGACGTTGGGATTGGCTTTCTGGATATGGGTGTAAAGCGCGCCATTGCCGTATTCAGCCTGCGCGATCGTCCAGAGGCTGTCCCCCTGCTTGACGATGTGGGTGCGGCTACTCGATGGCCGGGTCGCCGGCGTCAGATCGGCCCGCACCGATCCGGGTTCCCGTGCTGCGCCGCCGTCACGAGCAGCTTCTCGCCGAGGCGCCGGATCAACATGCGCCGCCGCGCCGCCAGCGGGCGGGGTCATGGTGTGAATGGCCGGGACATCGGTAGCGCCACCGCCGCGCGCATGTTCGATGATCGCTTGTTGCGCGCGCGGATCGGTTTCGCGAGCGAGCATGGCCCAACTTGATGCATCACCGCCGCCCGCCGCTGCATCGGCACCCGGCGGCGTCGCAGCGCGATCGCCAACAGGCGGCGCGGGATCACCCGTGCCGTTCTGCGGTGCAGCTTCTACGTTTGTAGTTCCCTGGGCGAATTCAGCGCCCCTCTTATCGCGCCCCCCTGCGACGACCAGATACATGACGACAACGGCGAACAGAATCAATCCGACGCCCAAACCCAGCTTCACATCCTTGCGCATAACCGGGACTCCTTCCCTGGCTCGAGTTCTTACCCAAATGTGCGGTGCAGTCTAACTCGCGTTAAACAGCAATCAATGGGGTATGAAAAATATAATTGCAAAATTTTTCGGAGTTCACGCCACAGGCGCGCGAGTTGCCAAGGCAGTCGCTGCTCGCCGCTCGGTGCTCGCCGCTCGGTGGTCGCCGCTCGGTGCTCGGTGGCCGAAGATCGGCGGGCAGTGAGAGATGGGAGGAAGCTACACCGATACCGTGCCGCCAGCGCGACGAAATCAAACTCCGCTTTCGGTTCCTGTTTCCTACGTCCCATTGCCGGTCCGCGGCCCATTTGCAATCTGCAATCTGAAATTCGCCTTCCGGTGCCGTGAAGACGCATCCCCTGCTGTGATTGGCCGCGATTGATCAGCCGGCCGTGGGAGCGCTGGCGGGTTTTTTGCGGTTCGGGCGAGAGGCGTCTTCGAAGGCCGTGAGCGCCCCCAGCCAACGTTCGGCCAGCTCGTTGCGAGCCGCCTCGGGGGTATCGAATTGTCCGGCTGCCACCTTGTCGGCGATGTCGTTGATCGCGTCGTTCTGGGCCTTGAAAAATGCTGCCGCGGCGGCGGAGTTTGTGCCGGTGGTCAGGCCCGCCTTGTCAATTTTCCACTGCCCGTCGATTTTGCGAAACTTCATCAGTGGCCCGCCCGTGCCGGGAGGAGTGCCCGCCGGTCCGCTGGCGGAGCCACCTTTGAACGTGATCGTCGCAGTCTCACCTTCAACTTTTGGTTCTTCCGCCGTCGTCAAGCGATCCGTGAAGTCGATATATCCGCGGCCGCGCGGCGGGAGGACGGCTCCTGGCTCCTTGAATTTCGCTTTCGATGCTTCGGAGAGCTTATGCACCGCCGAATACATGTCCGCCATACCATCGACCAGCTGCGCTTCGGCTTCGGTATCTGTCGCGACGCAGTATCGGGCGGCCTCCTTGTCCCCACGCTCGAGTGCCGCGGCGAACTGCAGCGCGGCGGCCTTCGGGGTTGAAAGATCGACCTTGCCCGCCCGCTGCGATTCTTTTTTGCATCCACCCACGCCAAAAATCCCGGCCGCGATAAGCATCGCGCAGACGAACAGCGATCGACGGACCACGTTACCCGCAATGAAATACGTCATGCGACTTCGCTCCCAAAAACCCCCTGAATTCAGCCGACATCGTTGTATATCATCGTATACCATCGCCCATCCGGATTGTGTATCCCGCAGGCGTTCGGTCGGTTGGTCTTTGTCATTGCAATGTAGAAGTGTCACCACTTTTCCGAAAGTTCGAGCCGCCGTGCTATCTTCAGCCGCTGCGCGGGCGAAGGCGCTCCTGGCCGCCAAATGCCACCCGTGTTGAAGGTACGGGCTCAAAATCCGAACCGAACCATGCGATCCGATCCGCCGGCCATCACGGTGTCGGCTGTGTTGCGGGCGTGGGCTCAGCGCGGTCGAGTTCGGTCATGATGCTGTGGTTCAGCGCCTGCCGCGCCTCGTCGGGATTGGCGAACCGGCCGCGGGCGATCTCGTCCGCCGCATGTGAAGCCGCGCTGGCCATCGCCTGGAACATCGGCAACGACCGCACCACCTCGGCGCGATTGGGCAGTGCCGACATGTCTATTTTCCACCCTCCATCGACCTTGCGCAGTCGCATCGGATCCTTTTCGCCGCGTGCGATGACCGTTGCCGTATCGCCATCGATTTTTTCTGTCGCTTCGGCAAATGATTTTTGTAGATCGGCGCTGGGCGAGCCCCATACTTCGCGTCCCGCGTCGCCCCATCGGGTGGCGGCAGCGTCCGCGGCCTTTCGCATACCACCAACCATGGCCGCCAGCGCGTCGATGATCTGGCCGTCCTGGTCTCCCGCGACCGCCATCGATCGCGCCCCCGCCGAATCGCCATCCGCCAGTGCCAACGAAAACGCAGCGCAAACAGAAGTCGGCGAGCCAACCGCCGGCACCGCAACGCCCGCGGATTGCCCATTGGCCGCAACTACAACAATACTCAAAAACGCCCCGGCGACGACCAATGCGCCACGGATCACACGGATCCGCAACGCCGTACGCACCTGCCACTCCGACCGCAGCCACCGACCGCGAAGGGCAGAAACACCCTCAGGCGCGCTGGCGGCGACAGAACTGTTGGTGTCTTGTGGCGGATGTGTGCGCATGGGTGCAACAATCATAATACCTCGGCATAGGGTCGGCCAGTAGGACCTCCCGCGGTTCATGCGCAAATAGAAATGTCCGGTCATGCGCAGATAGAAATGTCCGCTTTTCATAAATAGTGGATGGAGAAAGATTTTGTTGCGATGAGCCGTCAAGAACGGGATGTTTTGAAGGTGATGTCGTTGGTTTTGGAGGGCAAACGCAGCCAGTACCCTGTGGACCCACGCGATTCCGGTGCCTGCCCATCCATCGCGCCGGGAGTTAGGCCCCGCAAACCGGACATTTCCAGAGGCGCCGATATGCGGACATTTCTATTTGCGCGGGACAATGTGCGTCGTGGCCGGCCGCCCGGCTTTGCACTGTGATGTGCGTCTGTATATTCGTCGCGGCCGCCGCGATCGTTTTCGATACCGCAAGGGAAGCAGGAATCGCCATGACCGATGACACGACGTCCCATCCGGCGCCAGAAGCCGATCCATTTGACGATTCGCCAATGCCGGCAGAGGAGGTGCAGTTGGCGGACGTCCATCCGGCGATCGAAACTCCTGCTTCGGCGCCATCGTCAGAGCACACTTCAACCGCTTCAGATACGGAGTCATCGGACGCCAAAGCGTCGCCAACTCCCGCGAGCGATCTTTCCGATCCTGCCGGCACTCCCGGGCGGCGGGCGATCGAGTTGGTACTGCTGCTTTTCTGCATCGGTGTGATGGTCGCACCGATCTGGTATTTCAAATATTTTCCAACGACGGACGGGGCGTCGCACGTTGCCAACGCCGAGATCCTGAAAGATTTTGCCCTGCGCCGGCCGGGCGTGTTTGCGGATTACTATCAGATCGTCAAGCGACCCGAGCGAATGACCAACATCATCGGGCATGTGGTGATGATGGCGCTGATGCTGGCGGTGAAGCCTGTGGTGGCAGAGAAGATTCTGCTGACGCTCTATGCGCTGGGGCTGCCGCTGGCGTTTCGGTATGCGCTGGGCGCGATCAAACCCAGCGCGCGCGTAATGGCATTTTTGATCCTGCCGTTTGTGATGGGGTATCTGTTTCACATGGGGTTCTACAATTTTTCCATCAGCCTCATCATGTATTTTGTGGTGGTGGGATACTGGTGGAGATGCCGCGAGCATTTCACGCTCGGGCGAAGCGTGGTTTTTACGCTGCTCATGGGGATCGCATTTGTGTGCCATGTGGTTGCGGTGTTCATGGCGGCACTGACCATCGGGACGCTGGCGATGTGGCTGACGATGTATGACGTTACGGTTCGATTGGGAAATCGCCCGTTCGAATTCCGCAACTTTTGCCGCGGCTTTCTCTCTCGCGTTGGCGTACCACTTTATGCGGCGCTGCCGATTCTGTTGCTGTCCGCGATCTGGTTTCTGGACAACCGCGGATTCGGCTATCGCGATAACCACACGGTTCAGCAGCGCATCAGGCAGCGGGTGCAGGTCCTTCAGGACTTTGACATCGTTACCGCCTACCAGCCCGCCGAGCGGTATCTCGCGTGGACGCTGGCCGCTGCCATGGCCGCCCTGATCGGCTATCAGATTTTCCTCAAGCTTCGCGACCGCCGCATCGCGCCGTGGGATGGTCTGTTTGGCGTGGCGCTGGCAATGACGGCGCTGTTCCTTGTCATTGCCGAAAAGCTCTACATCACGCATCGGATCAATCTCTATGCCGTTCTCACGATGGCATTCTGGCTGGGGGTGCAGAAATATCCGCGGCGCGCGCGGATGATCGTCCCGGCGGCATTTGCCGCAATCGCCATCGGTTTCGTCGCCATGCGCTGGAATACCTATAAAGCGTACAACAGCGCCTACGCAGAGTATTTCGCGGTCGCCCGCATGATGCCGCGCGATTCGGTGTTTTTACCGATCACAATCAGCGATCGCGGCCTGCGCGCCGACGGATCGCAAATCTCGGAGATCGCCGCCTTCAACACCGCATCAGCTTACGTCGCCGCTGAAAATCATCTCGTCGATCTGCGCGGCAATTACGAAGCCTCCACGCCTTTCTTCCCGATCCACGCCCTGGAGCTGCGCGATCCCTACAAGTTCATCGCTCACGAGCGATTTGGCTTTAATTCCGACTACGAAAAAGATCCCCCCGATGATTGGGACAGAATGAGCTTTCTCGAATACCCCGCCACCGGCGGCCGCATCGATTACGTTCTGGTCTACGGCCTCACTCCGGAAAAACAGAAGCTCAAAAAGACACAGGATGTGCTGGGTGAGCTGAAAACCGGCGGATATATATTGATAAAGACATCCGCCGACGGACGTACGCAACTCTATCGCGCCGGATGAGCCACGCGCAGAGGATTTCCAGCGCCAGGCAACCGGCCGCGCGTGGACGAGCCGGCAGAAGACGATGTTGTCGGCTCGAAACCTCAAATAATAAATCGTGACGGCGCGTGCCGCAGGCAATGAACCTGCTGCACCATGTCCTGGTCAAACTGAATCACCGCAAAGAGTCTGGTGCGCCGATCAACCGGGTAGTACCAGAGGTCGCTTTCACACTCCTGGTCGCCGATGATCCGCGCTTGGCCGCGCGCATCAGTCGCGGCGGCCGGCGGGCCGATCAGCAGGGCAACATCCGCCTTGGGCATGCCAACAAGCGTCTGCTGAATCAACTCCACATCGCTCGGGCCGAACTGGATGCGTCGCGGGCCGTATTTTCCTCGCGCCGCCCGCCGGGCGCCTCGGCCAGCGGTTGCCCCTGCCGCAAACAGCGCGACGACGCCCGCCATTAGGATTCGCAAAGCAAACCGCACCCCCGGAATTGACGCGCTCGACAGCACCATGGCAAGCCCATCATCCCACTGCTGCGCCCGTTCCGGCAAGCAAAAAACCGCGGGATCGTAATGAGAGCTGCGGTTGGATCATGTTTGCATCCGGGCCGTGTTGTCCGTTGTCGTGTGGTCGCCCTGCTTGCAGCCGACCGGACGCGACGTACAACTTGCCGGAATATGCGACGATTATTCATCAGCGACTGCTCGGCCGGGGATGTGCTGGAAGATGTCTATGTCATCAGCGGCAAGCAGCTTGCGGCCACACAGAACAACAAGCTCTATATCAAGGGGATGCTATCGGATCGCAGCGGCGGCCTGACGCTTCGGATGTGGAGCGCTACGCGCCACATCTTCGAAGCCATTCCTGATGGCGGGCTGGTCCATGTTCGAGCCCGCGTTGAAAACTACCAGAACAACCTGCAGGTCGTGATCGACGAGATAGGCCCGCCCCGAGAAGGGGCTTTCGATCTGGGTGACCTGATCCCGCACACCGACAAGGACATTGGTGTGATGTTCAAGCGGGTTGGCGCGCTGGTGCGAACCGTCCGCAATCGGCATCTGCGGGCGCTGGTCGAGGCGTATCTTGCCGACGAGCGGCTGATGGCCGATTTTTCCAAGGCGCCGGCCGCCCAGAGTTTTCATCACGCATTCATCGGCGGGCTGCTTGAACATACGTTGAACGCGTGCGAAATCGCCGACGCGATCTGCCGGTTTTATCCATTGCTTAATCGCGACTTGGTGGTTGTGGGTCTGTTTCTGCACGACATCGCCAAGACCTGGGAACTGCGATATGAGTGCGCATTCGGCTACACCGACGGCGGGCAGCTTGTCGGGCATATTGTGAAATCCGCTTTGTGGCTTGAGGACAAGGCTCGCGAGGCCGGGCGCGGACTTGGCGAGGAGATACCGCGCCCGTTGATCGATGTGTTGCAGCACATCCTGCTGTCGCATCATG
>JBBQCK010000082.1:0-8562 GCA_038318605.1 Tepidisphaerales bacterium
ATGTTGCCAGGGCGACGGCGGCCAGCATGGCGCTGATGAGCCAGAATCGGACGACGACCTGCGTTTCGCCCCAGCCTTTGCGCTGGAAGTGGTGGTGAATTGGCGACATGAGGAAGATGCGACGGCCCTGGCCGGTGCGGATGCGGGTGAACTTGAACCAGCTTACCTGAATCATCACGCTGAGCGCTTCGACGACGAAGATGCCGCCGACGAGGATGAGCATGAGTTCCTGACGTATGACGATGGCGATGTAGGCGACGAGCGCGCCCAGCGCCAGTGAACCGGTATCGCCCATGAAGACGCTGGCGGGGTGGCAGTTGAACCAGAGAAAGCCGAGGCACGCGCCGGCGATGGCGGCGGCGAGCACGGCCATTTCACCGGCGGGCTCGATGTGGGTCAGGAGCAGAAGTTCCGCGAGTGGGCGGGTGCCGATCACGACCGCCAAGGCAAAAAACGTGAAGCTGACGATGCCCATGCAGCCGGCGGCGAGTCCGTCGAGGCCGTCGGTGAGGTTGACCGCGTTTGTCGTCGCCGTCAGCACGAGGGTGCCGATGACCACGAATGCTGCCAGGGGCAGGACAATGGCGGCATTTTTGAAGAATGGGAAATAGAGGGTGTGCGTTTCGGGAATTGCGCGGCCGTAATTGAAGGTGAAATAGGACAGGATGATTCCGAGGCCGATCTGGAAGAGGAGCTTTTCGTGGGAGTAGAGGCCCTGGCGGCTGCCGGCGCGCCGGCCGGCGGTGAGTTTGAGCCAGTCGTCGGCGGCGCCGACGGCGGCGGTCCAGATGAGGCAGACGAGTGCCATGACGACGTAGAAATTTGAGAGATCGCCGAGGATGAGCGTTGATGACGCGATCGCGCCGACGATGAGCAGGCCGCCCATGGTGGGCGTGCCTTTTTTGGTCTTCATCAGGTTATCGACATCAGCCTGATCGAAGCTGGCGAGGTCGCCGAGCTTCATGTCACGCAGCCAGCGAATCACGCCCGGCCCGAGGGCGATGCAGGTGACGAAGCTGACGATCATCGCGACGAAGGCGCGAAAGGTGACGTACTTGAAGACGCGCAGCGCCCCCAGATTGTGCTCTTCGAGCCATGGGAGGAGATGGCGAACCAACAGGTAGATCATGCGGCGTTTACCTGACCCGCCTGGGGGTGCGGCGCGATTTTCCAAGCTCGTCGGCGATCTCTTCGAGCCGTACGCCGCGGGACGCTTTGAACAGCACAAGATCGCCGGCGCGCACATGTCGTTTGATCCATGGCTTTGCTTCGGCGGTGTGGCGGAAATGGTGTACGCGGTCGGCCATTCCCTTTTGGCCGGCGGCTTCGGCCATAAGGGTGCTTTGTTCACCGACGCAGATCAACAGATCGAGCCCGCATTGGGCGGCCGCTTCGCCGATCTCACGGTGAAACCGCTCCGCGCTACGGCCCAATTCGAGCATGTCGCCGAGAACAGCAATTTTTCGGCCAGAGGTCGGCAAGGCGGCGATGGTTTCCAGGGCGGCCTTCATTGAGGCGGGGTTGGCGTTATAGGCATCATTCAGCACTCGTATTCCGCCCGCTTCGCGAAGTTGCAGGCGCATATCTGCGCCGCGGGCGTGGGACAGGCCGGCGAGGATGTCTTCCTCGGTAAGACCCATGCGGCGGGCGACGGCAATGGCGGCGAGCGCGTTGCTGGCGGTATGGCGGCCGAGCAGCGGGACGAAAACCTCGCGGCGTTTGTTGAGCTTGAATCGCACGCCCTCTTCCGCGACGCGCACGTCCGTCGCAAAAAGATCGTTGGACTCCTGAAAGCCGAAGGTGATGGTGCGCTGGCGCGGATGAGCGGCAACGGCTTCGAGCAACTGGGCATCGTCGCCGTTGACGACTAGGGTGCCCTTGTCGCCGAGGCCTTCGATGATGCTGGCGTTTTCCTGGCGCACGCCGCGGAGGTCATCGAGAAATTCGAGGTGTTCCGGGCCGCAGTTGGTGATGACGGCGATGTCCGGCCGGGCCATTTGGGTGAGCGTGCGGATTTCGCCGGGGTGGTTGGTACCGATTTCGAGAACCAGATAATCCTGATGCGGGTCAGCGGGGAAGATCGTCAGGGGCACGCCGATATCGTTGTTGTAGCTTTTGGGGCTGATGGATCCGTTGAGGCGAACCCCAAGGGCTGAATCGATGAGGTGCTTGGTAGAGGTTTTACCGTTGGAGCCGGCCACGGCGACGACGGTCGCGGTCATCTGCCTGCGCACTGTTGCCGACAGTTCGCCCAATGCGGCGCGGGTGTTTTCCACTTTGAGCAGTTGAAAATCAGGCGGCAGAGCCGGCGGCACCTGGTCGATGACGGCGGCGACAGCGCCTTTTGAGGCGGCTTCGACGAGGAAGTGGTGGCCGTCAAAGCGCGGGCCATGCAGCGCGAAGAAGAGACAGCCGGCATCGAGGTGGCGGGAATCGGTGCAGACCGAAATCGCCGGCGCAGCGCCGTCGGCGATGACGCCGAGCGGTCGGGCTTTGAGCACCGCGCTGATTTCAGTGAGGCTGATGGGCTTCATGGCGCTGATCGATTCGCGGTGCCGTGGAGTACATGGATGGGCGTGGGTTCAGTTGATTGCAGTGTGCGTTTCTGCGAGTGCTTGCGCCGCTGCTTCCCGGTCATCAAAATGATGCTTTACCGAGCCGACGATCTGATAATTTTCGTGGCCTTTGCCGGCGAGTAGCACGATATCGCCGGCAGCGGCGCTGGAAATGACCTGTCGAATGGCTTCGGAGCGGTCCTCCACAACGGCAAGCCTGCCAGCGCTGATCTCGCTTGCGATATCGGCACCAAAGCCCTGCAAAATTTCGTCAATGATGGCGCGCGGATTCTCGGTCCTTGGATTGTCGGTGGTTACGCATACAAAATCAGCCAGCCGACGGGCGGCCGACGCCATGCGCGGGCGCTTGGCGGGATCGCGGTCGCCGCCGCATCCGAACATCACGCGCAGTTTGCCCTTTGTCAGCGGGCGCAGCGCCGAGAGCACATTTTCCAGTGCATCATCGGTGTGGGCGTAATCGACCAGCACGGAAAATGGTTGTCCGCGTCGCACCGATTCGAGCCGCCCCGGCGCGCCGCGCGCCTGCCCGAGCCCGCGAGCGACCTGATGGACCGATAATCCGAATACTTCGCACGCCAGGCTTGCGGCCGCCAGGGCGTTTTCGATGTTGTGCCGGCCGACCAGCGGCATGCGGACATTTGCGCTGCCGTCGGGTGTGACCAGCACGAAGTTTGACGCGTCTGCGGTGATGCCGATGTCACGGGCCTGATAATCGGCGGTGGTTTTGAATCCCCATCGCACGACACGGGCGGGTGAGTTTGCGACCATGCGATCGGATGCGGCGTCTTCGGCGTTGATGGCAGCGACGGCGCCGGCCGGCAGATCGTCGAAAAGCCGAGCTTTGGCGGCGGCGTAACGGTCCATCGTTTTGTGATAGTCGAGATGGTCGCCGGTCAGGTTGGTGAACGCGGCACCGGCAAAGCGGATGCCCGCGGCACGCTGCTGATCGAGGGCGTGGCTGGATACTTCCATGGCGCAGGCGGCAAAGCCGTGATCGCGCATTGAAGCGAGCATGGAGGCGAGTTGCATCGCGGGGGGCGTGGTCATGTCGGCCTGGCGGACGCCATTGCCGTCGTCGATTTCGACGGTGCCAATGACGCCGCATCGGCGATGGGTGGCGTGGAGTATTTCGCGGAGGAGATAGGTGGTGGTTGTCTTGCCATTGGTTCCGGTGACGCCCAGAACTTTCAACTTATGGCTGGGATTATCGTAGAAGTGGTTGGCGAGTTGTGATGCGGCCGCGGATGGATCGGGAACCATGAACTGCGGCACGGGACAGTCGGTGATCAGTGCGGCGCTGGCGATTGCGGCGGCGCCGCGTGTGGCGGCGTCAATGGCATAAGCGCGGCCATCGACGCGCGTTCCGCCGCGCGCGACGAAAAGGCTCCCGCGCGTGACGCGGCGGGAATCCTCCTCGACGCCGGAAATCTCGACGTTGGGAATGCTGGCCAGATTGAGCGAAGGATCGAAGCGACGAAGGAGTGCGTGAAGCAGCATCGGGACATCCTTTTCCCATGTGCGCCGGGTGGCGCCGTTTCGCGGCCGCGGGCATCCATGCCACGGCTGCTCGTACCCTAAGAAATTAGCATAACCGGCCGGCGGTTGCCAGACGGCAGATGCTCGATGTAAGGTGCGGATTGCAAGTCTACGACCTTGGCGGAGTTAGCGATGGAGGAATCGTGATGATCAAAATTTGGTGTGCAATGGGACTGGTTCTCGCGGCTATGGCAAGCCAACGGGCTGGAGCCGAATTCGTGCAGGCGGAACATCCGTTTTTGCTTTGGAACGCGGAAGATCTCGCGGCGATGCGCAAGCGGATCGAGACGGAGCCATGGGCGAAGAAGGCTTACGAGCAGATGTTGGCAGAGGGCCCGAAAGGGCAGGGGGATGAGATGCGTAATCTGTTTCGTTTTGCGGTGATGGGGGATGAGGCGGCCGGGCTGGTCGAGAAGCGGAATTTGACGTCGCTGTTGAAGGCCCCGGACCCGCTCGGTGGCTCGCTGGAGTATCGGATTTTGGCCTATGACCTTTTGTATAATTCGATGACGCCTGCGGAGCGGCAGGACATTGAGGCGATGTTTCGGCGGTACATCACCTACTCGATCAAACCAGGTGGTGCGTTTGACGCTTCGCTTTTCAATGACAAAGCCAATTATTCGCGATACGACGGGGAGGAGGGGAAATACACCAAAACCAATTGGCTGCCGAACATTATTTTCCCGCGCAAGCTGAGCGCCAATTTGATGGCCGTGGCACTCCGCGATGAAAAGCTGATCCGCGAATGTTGGGCGACCCACGGGAGCGTCAAGTGGTATTTCGATGACTATCTATCGGATTGGGGATTTTATCAGGAGGAATTCTCAAAGATGCTACCGACGCCGGGGACGCTGCTGTTGTACGGATCCGGGCTGCGACGGCTTGGGCTTGATGAGCTTGGGTTTGGATACAAGGGGGCGCACGGCGCAACTTATCGGGGGCATCTGCTGACGGTATTGGATTTGACCTACCCCATGGTGGATGTGGGAAGCACGCGCGGGAAGTTTTGCCGGATCACGGCGGGTGATGCCCGCGGAGTTGGACCGTTTCAGCAGACTACAGTCGACGGATATCTTCCGGACGGATCGGGCGGAAACGAACTTTTTCGGCCGGCCGGGGCGTGGGGCGGAACGACGCGAGGAAACAGCGAACAGTGGGACAACGACAAGACCGAAAAAATGTCGATACGGCTGTGGTTTGAATGGGGCCACAAGCTCTGGCCAGATGCGGGGTTTGATTATTTTCTTGTGCAAATGCGTGCGCCGACCGACGACCTTTATTTTCCGACGCTCTATTTCAATATCGATCCCATCGACCCATCGCGTGTGAAGACGCCGGAGGCAAAGTCCTGGATTGCGCCGGAGCGAGGCGTGGCAATGTTGCGTGCCACCGAGGGTGCTGACTATTGGAAGAGCCCCGCGCCGGCCGTGGCATTTCGGCTGCCAAGCCCCTATGCGCATCATGTGAACGACCCGCTCACGCTGTCAGGGTTTTTCGCCTTCAATCGGCCGATTTATTTGAATCCGCACATTAACGCCACCTATGCGTTCAAATTCAGTCGCAGTATCCGCAGCCACGCGGGCGTGATGGTGGATGGGCAGGTTCCGGCCAGGAACAAGGATGAGGAATGGGGCCAGACGGGCAGCGCCGAGCCGGTGCTGACCAACGATTACACGCATCGCGAGGCATTCGGACCGCTGGCGAAGTTCGTTGCCGCGCGGAGTAGCGCGGTGTATCCGGGTGTGGATCAGACGCGGGCGCTGATGCTGACGCGGGATTATCTATTCGACGTTTTTGCCAATCGATCTGAAGCCGAGCACTCATATATCTGGTTGGTACATGCGCTGGGCGAGGCGAAGGGCGACGGCGATTGGCAGCCGTCCAATCGGTTGGGAAAAGTGCTCAGCGATTTGAGTGATGTGCGTGCAACGCCGGCGTCGGGCGATTGGTCGGCGAGCATCGTGCAGGTTCGGCCGGCGACGAATCCGGCGGTTGCGTTGCCCGATTCATGGTGGCAGCGTCAGGTTGGTGTTCGCATCCGAATGATCGGTATCCCGGACGCCACCGCCTACCTTGCCCGAACTCCCGGTGCCAGAGATGCCAAAGACCAGGAACGCCAGCCACCGTCGATTGAGATGAGCAGCGCGGCCGTTTCGGTACAAGGGAAAAGCGCAACATTCGTCGCGTTGCATGAGGCATTCGAAAATAACGCGCCGGCAATCGATCGATACTGGAGCATTGCCGGCGGTACGGACGGCGTGATGGTTGGCGTGGCGGGGAAGGGAACCTCTTTAATTAATGATCGATTGATGATTGCGCTGGGAGATTTGGCTGAGAAGCCGCTGAAGTTGGGCGATGGTCAGGAAAGCTGCACCTTCACCGGCCAGGCGTTTTTGCGAATCGGCGCGGCGAGGGTGGAGGCGGAGGGGAACATTCAGGCCCTGCGCATGCGCGTGGCGGGCACGCCGGTGTTGGTGATCAATGGCAAGGCGGTTGAGGCGAAGGTGGAGGGGGGATGGATGGTGTTTGGGGAATGAGGGCGAACGGGAATAGTCGTCGGTTTGCGGCTGGTTCAGGCCCGACCGAGTTCTTCGAGCCAGACCTGCTCGGAAGCGTTTAATGGACCTTTTGTGGCACTGGCGATGTTGCGGTTAACCCAGTCTTTTTTCCGCATGGCCACGATGAGATGGTCAACGTGCGGCGCGAACAAGGCGAAGCGGAGCATGTGGTCAGCGAGACGAGCGTGGGCGGCTTCCGGCGAGAGGGCGTGTTGTGCGACGGCGTGGGCGGCCATGTGATCAAGCTCTCTGCCGCGAATGAAGGGGGAACAGGCGACATTTTTCAGACCCATTCGGCGGGCGTTTTCAAAGGCGTCAGCCATTTTCGCGAATACGGCGGTGTTCAAAGGGTGAACGACAAAATCATATGGGCCTGCGCCGCCATGGCGGGCGAGGGTTGAGGTGTTCATATGCCACATTCCAAGCTTCAGGACATGGCCTTCCTTTTTCCAGTGGCAGGCATGTGTTTCCTGGGCGATGTCGGCGGATTGGTCACCCGTTGAGTGAACGACGAGCCAGTCGATGCGGTCTGTCTGCAATTGTTCGCACATGAGGGCAAGGTGATTTGATTCGTAGGCCGACGGTCCGCCGAGGTTTTCATCGTTCGGAGCGAAGTCGGTAAAGAAATTCCATGCGATGAGAGTGGCTTCGTCGCGCCGGCCGAGCGATTTGAGCGCTCGGCCGAGGGCGATTCGTTCGGGCTGATAGGTGGTGTCGAAGGTGCGTATGCCGTTGTCGAGGCAGGCTTCGACGAGTTCGATCTGGCCGATTTCGTCGAGCGGCGGATCGTTTCCGAGTTGGCGGATGAAGGAGTGGCCGCCGAGGATCAGCGGGGTGTTTCGCTGCGAATTCATGTGCGGTATCGTGGTAGCAGTGCATGTCGCGTCAGGCGCGATTGAATGGATGGCACAGGGTACGCGAATTTTCGGGCGGGTGAAAATGTTTTATGTTGCACTGAACCAAGCATCGAAACGGGGTGACGCACGATGAGTTCAACGGCAATGGAGTCGGGCGGAAACGAAGCGAGCGGGCGGCGGGTGTCGGGCGGCGACATTGAGACGGGGCTGCGCCGCATTGGCGTGGAGGAGGGGGATGTGCTTTTGGTGCATAGTTCGCTCAGCCGGTTTGGATATGTCGAGGGCGGCGCTGATGAGGTGATTGATGCGCTGTTGCGCGCCGTCGGTCCGGGGGGCACGCTGATGATGTCGGCGATCACGACGCAGACGGCATATGTGGTTGCCTGCATCGAGGCGGCGCAGCGCGGGGAGATGGCGTCGGTTGAGCGGTTTGATGTGCTGGGCATGCCGACCTATGCGGGCGCTATTGCTGAGACATTTCGCAGACGGCCGGGCGTGCGGCGAAGCTGGCATCCGACACATTCGGTTACGGCGATCGGTCGTCGCGCGGAAGAACTGTTGGCGGATCATGAAAATGCCTCCGGCCCCTGCGGCGCGGGCACGCCTTATGGGCGATTGTGTGATTGCGATCGGGGCTTCGTGCTTTTGCTGGGCGTGAATCACATGTCGAACACGACATTGCATGGGATTGAGGAGATGGCGGGCGTCGAATACGTTTTGTACCCAGAGTGGGTGCGCATTCCGCTGAAGACGCCGGCGGGTCCGAGAGAGGCGAGAACGCGTGTTCACAACGCATTCATAGGGCGGAATCTCGGAATATTGGAGACGCAGTATATTGATGGGATGGCGCAACGGGTTGGGCAGATCGGGGGTTCTTATGTGCGGTTGATCCATGCGGCAAAAATGCGAGACATTACCCTGGCGGCGATGCAGGATGATCCGCTTCGGCTATTGAACGAGCGCGGGATGCGGGCGTGGGCTGAAATGAAACGAAGTGGCAATTTTGCGCGCGACCCTAGGAAGCCGGCTTGATGG
>JBBQCK010000083.1:0-8556 GCA_038318605.1 Tepidisphaerales bacterium
GATCAGTCGTTTGGCGGCGACGCGCGGGCCGATGCCGGCGTCGATGAGCATTGTTCCGGCCGGCGTTCGGATGATCGTACAGTTGCCCGACGAGCCGCTGGCGAGCACGCAAAACTCGAGGGAGATCCCGGGGGATTGGGCATCCATGCGGCCGGATTATAGCGAGTGGCGAGGTCAGCGGCGCGCTGAATTGCCTTTGAGACGCGGGGCGACTATCACGCTGCGATGCCTTTGATTGTCCGCAATGTTTCGCTGCGATGGAACGAGCCGGAAGAGTTGCTGAGGCGGCGCGTGGCGGGGGTACTTGGTATATCGCAGGGGACAATTCGCACGCTGGCGGTGGTGCGAAAGGCGATTGACGCCCGGCGGCGCGACGATGTGCGGATGATCTATAGCGTGGAGGCCGCGATCGACGGCGACGAAGAGCCGATCCTGCGGCGATGTCGGCCAAATGTCGTCGGGCGGCTTGTCGTTGAACCGCCTGCGGAGATAGCGCCGGGCGGCGAAGCACTTGACGAGCGCGTGGCGATCATTGGATCAGGACCGGCCGGTCTTTTCGCGGGAATCTATCTCGCGGACATGGGATATCGGCCGCTGATACTCGAGCGCGGTCAGGATGCGCCGCTGCGGCATCGGGCACGGCATCAGTTTTATACGACGGGAAAATTCGATCCGGAGAACAACCTGTTATTCGGAATCGGCGGGGCCGGGACCTATTCCGATGGGAAACTTTATTCGCGCACGCACGATCCGCGAAATGCCTGGGTGTTGCAGCAACTGGTGCGCTTCGGAGCTGACCCAAACATATTGATCGATGCCAAGCCGCATGTGGGCTCCGACCGGTTGCCGGGGATCTGTCGGAAAATGGTGAAGCACATCATCGCAAAGGGAGGCGAGGTGCGGTTCGGCGCGAAGGTGGTTGATATTGAACTGGCCGATGATGCGCAGCAGTCGCCCGGCGGCGCCACGCGGCGCATCGACGCGCTGCGGCTTGAATCGGGCGAGCGCATCGCGGCGCGGGTATGTATTCTGGCGATTGGATACAGCGCACGTGATACCTATCGAATGCTGGCTAAGCGTGGGGTGCGGCTGGCGGCGAAGCCATTTCAGATGGGCGTGCGCATCGAACATCCGCAGGAGATGATCAATCGCAATCAGTTTGGAACAGCGGCCGATGGTTTGCCGCCGGCGGATTATCACATGGTGGCAAAAAGTGTCCTGCGCGATTCGCCGGCTGGCGCGGATATGTGGTCTTTCTGCATGTGCCCGGGGGGGATCATCCTGCCGTCGAACGAATCGGCGGGCGAAATCTGCACAAATGGCGCATCGAACGCGAAGCGAAACAGTCCATTCGCCAACTCGGGGCTGGTGGTAACGATCGACCCGAGTGAGTTTAACAACGATGCGCTCGCTGGCGTGGAATATCAGCGACGTTGGGAACGGGCGGCCTACGAATTGAGTGGGAGCTATGCGGTTCCATCGCAACGGGCGAGTGATTTTCTCGCCCGGCGTCGCAGCGACGGGTCGCTGGAAACGAGCTATCCGCTGGGGGCCGTGTCGGCCGACATTCGCGAAATTCTGCCACGGCAATGTATCGAATCGTTGGAGCGCGGGCTGCCGATGCTCAACCGCATGATTGCGGGGTATGCTTCATCTGACGGGATCATCACCGGCCCGGAAACGCGGGCGAGTTCGCCGGTGCGCATCGAAAGGCAGCATGAGACGCGGGAAAGCCTGAGCGTGGCCGGCATATATCCAGTTGGCGAGGGCGCGGGCTTTTCCGGGGGCATCGTCTCAAGCGCGACGGATGGGCTTAAAAGTGCGGAGATGATTGTCGGGAAGTATGCGGTATACCGCTTGCGATAATTTAATGGGCAACTGGAATTGGCGCACCTTTTAACTGGCCGACGGTTTTTCTCGTGCGTCTATTTTTCCAGTTCGGCTTTGGCGCGAGCGGCGACTGATTCGGGGGGATTCGCTGCAAGAAATGTTTTGAGTGCGGCATTGCGCTCGGCGACAATTGGGGTGCCGCCGGTCCAGCCGGTTTTGCCGTCGCGGGTTTTCCAGGTTGCCGTCCAGCTTTGCCAGTTGCGATCCGGGCCTTCGATGACCTGCATTGTTACATCAGTGGGGGAAATCTGCAGGTTCTCGATCGCCGGCGCATAGCCGAGCGTCACTGTGGCGGCCGTGGGCTTTTTGCCGTTTAGCGCGGCCAGGTCGAAGCGAATCAGCATCCATTTTCGCTTTTGCGGCTCGCCACTGACGACGCCGAAATAGCGCATCTTGACGATATTAGCGCGGTATTTCTCCGGGGCCTGCGGCGTTTCGGGCTCGGCCTCGTCGATCACCTGCCAATCAGGCCCGCGAGCGGGGATGACGATTTCGCCGGATTCAGTGGTGACTTTGAGCCGGGGGATATTGTCGGGGAACTGTCGGATTTCCGATCCGGGAGAGAGCGCCGTCAGCGTGCCATCGCCGGATTTGATGACGAAACTGATCGACCCGTCCGCGAGTGAATCGACGGGCACGGTCGCGGTGATGACGTCGGTTTTATTGAGCGGCTTTCGGCCAGTGGTCTTGAGCGGTTCGCCGGCCGCGACTATGCCCTCGCCCGTCGCTGACAGAATCTGGTCGAGCTTGCGGTTGGCTTCGTACTGCTCTTTCCATACAGCGAACGCGGCGGGGTCGCGCGGTTTGATGGCGATGGCTTCGAGTTGCTCACTGACATACGTCGCCAGCGTCGGGTGTCCCCAATCGCGCAGCCCCCATCCAAGGGTACCAGTAATCGGCGCGGCCTTTTCGTCGGCTGTCTGCGATTTTTGCCACGTGTATACGTCGATGATACTCGCCCCGCCGGCCGACGCGGCTTTGCGAAATGCATCGGCGACGGCTTCACCGTTCTTCTCGGAGTAATCCTTTTGGCCGAATTTATCCAATCTCGCATCAATGACAGGGATCGGTGTCATGACAATCATCGTGGCGCTTTTTGTGCGGTCGTTGGCCTTGAGCTTTTCAAGCAAATCGGCCAGTTGTTTTTGCAATGCGTCGGCATTCGATTTGGCGAAATTCGCGTTCCGCGATTCGACGGTGCCGAAGAATAAAATGATCGCATCCACCTGCGGGTAGGGAGCGATGATGTTGTCGAGCCCGGCGAGCGCTTCGCTGACCGAGCGGTCGTTCACAGCGCTGACATCGATGTGCCATTCAGGATGGTTGCTTGCCAGTATTTCCGGCCAGCCTGGGGAATGCGTGAACGGATTGGTGTTGGCACCGGCAATAATCAGTAGATGCGGGCGCGGGTCGGCCTCCACCGCGCGCAGCGGCGGGACGACCAGCGACAGCAGGGCGATCAGAATCAGCGCCGGCTTCATGGCTGACTTGTATATTGGCCTGCATTGCGATGCAAACTGCCCTTGTCGCGTCGGATTTCGCCGGCTGGAGGTGCTTGGAGTACAGGGATGGACCGGCGGCGTCCGATAATCCTCAAGTGATTCTTCAAACGCCGACCAGCGCCGCCATCGAAGCCGACGAGAATCGATCGAAGAATCTTGCTGCTTTAGAAGGGGCGGCCTGGGCGAAGGCGCGTCGAGCGCAGTCATATCCGGCTGAGTGTGAATGGGCATTTGGACGCGACGGTACGCTGACGGCGCGGATCGAGGATCGATGGCGTGGCGATGCATCCGCGCCGCGGGTTGCGGCCCGAGCGCTGCTTCGCACCTTTGAACCGCGCGGCGCGCTGAGCTGCCTGCTGGCGCCGTCTCATCCGGCGCAGATTGCAGTCTGCCTTGAACGACTCATGCCCAATCAGGCGTTACTGGTGTTGCTACCGGATGAGCAGGAGTTTGAATTCGCGCTTTCGGCGATCGCCGTAGCGGCTGAGATTCGGGACCTGCGCCTGTATTTCGCAGCCGGCGATGATTGGGCAATCGAGCTCGAAAACATTTTCGACGTGATGACGGGTTTGCCAACGCCGAACCAATTTATTCGCGTGGCAACCGTCGCGGAGGATCTTGCCGTCGCCACGATCACAACAGCGCAGCAGGTCTTCTCTCGGGTTAACGCAGGCCGGGCCGAGGCTGTCGCACAAATGCGATGCGACGTCGCGTCGGTTGATCGGTCCGGGCGGGTGTTGATTGTTGCGCCGCTTATGTTTCGTCTCTGGGACGACCATGGCGATACGCTTGTTCGCGCGCTGAAATCCAGCAGCGATGAAAGGATTGTATTTGATATTCTCGACATTGATCGGCCGGCGATGGCGTCGAGTTTCATGCTTGCGAATCGCTCCCGTGCATGCCAGGCGGTTGTTGCGATCAATGCCGCGCGGACGGATTTGCCCGACGTACTTGATCCCGGCATGCCGGTTATGACCTGGGTGACCGGGCCGCGCATTCCGCCGCCAGGGTCCAACCCGATGGATGCGTTGCTGCTGGCCGACTCATCCATGACGCCGGCCGCGATAAGCGCCGGGTGGGATGCGTCGCGCGTGATCGCGGCACCCGCGCCGTCCATGCTTTGTGGCCTCGATCGCGAAGATCGATTGGCTCGGGTGCCGGGCGTCATCATCACCGACACGATCGACATCAGCCGTCCTCCACTTGTGTTTGAGTATTCGAGCCACGGCGTGCTTTGGGCGCTCATTCGGGACGAACTGACCGCCGATCCTTGGAAGCTTTCCAACAATCCCCGAGATTACCTTGACGCGCAGATGCGCCGACTGTCGATTGGTGACGAAGGCTTCAATCGGTCGCTGTTTCTAAACGGATTGATTCCGGCCGCCCTCGCCCAAGGCGTGGCGCGGACGGTAATGCGCGAGAAAATTCCGCTCTGCATTTTTGGCGTTGGCTGGGAAAACGTACCGGATTGCGCCAGCGTCTGGCGCGGGGTCGTCGAGTCGCGGGAGGGTCTGCACGAGGCGATGAAGTCGGCCGGCGCACTAATCTGGACGTGGTGCGAAAATCAACCGTGCATCGACGGATTAAATGTCATTGACGCACTCCGGGTCGGGAGGGTGGGGCTCATCTCAGGCTTACGCCGGCCGCAATATAGGAATTGTTCGACCGGCTCCGGTAGGGATGGAAAGTCCTTTATGGGACCGGCGGTGATCAGGCAGATGATGACTCGGGGCTGAGCGGTGGTCCTGGGCATTGAGGCCGGACTGAAATGGTCTGCTGGCGGCGCTTCAGCAATGCCCGCGGCATGCCGATAACTCAAATCGACGGAGTTGACTTGCGAGCCCGCCCCGCCGACGTATTGTGTCAGAGGCGTTGCCGGCGTGCGCCGGTGGCGCCGAGAGGGCAGGGCCGAGTGTTTTTCAGGCAGGCATGATGAGCGAAGGCAATCCGAGCGCCCCGACAACCAAGCTGTCCATTGTCATTCCCGTTTACAACGAGGAAAAGACAATCCAGCAGTTGATCGGCTATGTGGTCGCAGCTCCGCTTCCGGCGGGCGTTGAGCGGCAGATTATCTGCGTGAACGACTGCTCGAAAGACGGCACGGCCGGCAAGCTCGATGAATTGCCGGCGTTGTTCCCCGGTGTTGAGTTCAAGATTTTCCACAAGCCTGAAAATGAAGGTAAAGGCGCTGCGCTTCGCGATGGTTTCAAGCACGCCACGGGTGATCTGGTCCTCATCCAGGACGCCGATCTGGAATACGATCCGACGGACTATCCGAAGCTGATCAACCCGATTCTCGATGACAAGGCGGATGTGGTATTCGGCAGCCGGTTCATCGGCGAGCCGCATCGCGTACTCTATTATTATCACACGCTGGGGAACAAGGTGCTGACCCATTTCAGCAACATGTTCACCAACCTGAATCTGACGGACATGGAAGTCTGCTACAAGGTTTTTCGCAAATCCGTGCTCGACCGGATCGATATAAAATGCAATCGCTTCGGCTTTGAGCCGGAAATTACCGCCAAGGTCGCCAAACAGCGGCCGCGGCTGCGCATTTTTGAGGTGGGCGTCGCCTATTACGGGCGGAGCTACGAAGAGGGGAAAAAGATCACCTGGTGGGACGGTGTCAAGGCAATTGCCACGATCATCCGTTTCCGCTTCACCAACTGACCGATACGATCGATATAAGCGATGGGAACGGCCGCTAGCGCGGCACACCGGGGCGAACGGCCGGGCGGAAGCATAATTCCGCACGTTCTTTGCCCATCCGTCCCTGGCAAACGCCTGGCGGAGAACGGTGTCTGTTCGATCGAAGGGCGCCGACGGTTCGCCGGCGCGTTTATAAGGAATGTCATGCGCATTTTGATTTCCGGCGCCGCGGGTTTTCTGGGTTCTCACCTGACTGACCTTTTTCTCGGGCAGGGGCACGAGGTCGTTGGTGTAGATAACTTCATCACCGGCAAACACGACAACATCGCCCACCTGCAGGGTGATCGCCGCTACACCTTCATCAAGCAGGACGTCACGCAGGCGTTTGAGGTCGATGGTGCGGTTGATCGAATCTATCACATGGCCAGCCCGGCCAGCCCCGTCGGCTATGTCAAGCACCAGATCGCAACGATGAAGGTCAATTCAGAGGGCACCTGGAACCTTCTGGAGTTGTCGCTGGCGAAGAACGCGCGATTTCTGATGGCCTCGACCAGCGAAACATACGGCGATCCGCACGTTCATCCGCAGCGCGAGGAATATTGGGGCAACGTCAATCCGATCGGCCTGCGATCGATGTACGACGAAGCGAAACGCTTCAGCGAAGCCTGCACGATGGCGTACCATCGCGAGCGCGGCGCCGACACGCGCATCATCCGCATCTTTAACACCTACGGCCCGCGCATGGACCCATACGATGGCCGGGTCGTCATCAACTTCATGCGGCAGGCGCTGAACGATGAGAACATCACCGTATACGGCGACGGTCTGCAGACGCGCTCGCTCTGCTACGTCAGCGACCTTGTGCGCGGCATCAACGCGACGATGGAATGCGATTTCCACGAGCCGATCAACCTGGGCAATCCGGAGGAAGTGACGATCGTTCAGATCGCCCGCGAAATTCGCGATCTGGTGCCGCAGACCCGGAGCCAGATCATCCACCAGCCAATGCCGCCGGACGATCCCAAGCTGCGTTGCCCGGACATCAGCCGCGCCCGCCAGCTTCTAAAGTGGACCCCGACCGTGCCGCGGAAAGAGGGCCTGGCCCGCATGCTCGATTTTTATCGCGATCAGCTCAAGCGCAAGAGCGCTTAGGTCGGTGTCAACACGCGGATTTCATACCGGCTCGCTCCTTCGTTGCAAACCGTCGAGTTGGACATTGCTAAGCACAGGTCTGCGGGTATGCCGACGTGTGGCACCCGGCTTGTTCGGTTAGCGCGCGACATCAGACGTAAAAAGCAGTAGGCCCTCCAGTGGGAATGTGCTGGAGGGCCTGATGCGTTTGTCGGCTGGGATCCAGATATGCCGCGTTCAATCCGGCCGGTTGGAGGGGCGGCTTGTCGGGGCGGCCACCAGAATTTCCGCTGCGGGTGCAAGGACCAGATCGCCCCATGTGCCCGGACGCAGTTGCGTGCGCACCTCCTTTGGGGCTGACCAGAAATAGTCCAGAGCATGCTGGTAATTGCGAACGTGCAGGTTGAACCCCAGCTTCGGCCGGTTGATCGGGTCAAATCCGTGCATCGCCTTTGACGGAATGAACATTTCCACGACGTATCGGTCGGGGAAGATCCGGCTGCTCTCGCGGATCAACGGATGAGGAATGAGGTTGTCCTTCAGCGCATCCCCTTCGCGATGCCACTGGCCGACCAGACCGTTGTGGTGTTCCTCGACGGGCGAATCGAGCGGCACGAAGAAAAACTGATGGCTGCAATCCGTATAGCTGTTCTGAGTCGAATCGACCGGCCCGGTGTTGATCCAGAACTCAACCGCATCGCGCGTCCACCACCATCCCAACGGGCTGATTGCCTGTATGTCATTGTCGAAGACCTCCATCGCCAGGTAGAGCCCGTCGTGCGTCCAGCCGAGATAGACGTTGGGCAGCGGAATCGGCGAACGCTCAAGGCCGAAAGTCTGGGCGTGGCGCATTCCGCTCAGGTGTGAATTGGCCGGCCAATCGCCCAATTCTCCGTCGAGTCGCGGCGGATCCTTCAGATATGGCACCACCATGGTCGGCTTCACGGCAAAGCTGGTGCGCCAGACATCTTCCTGTGGATCGTGGTAGCTGGCGCGATGCAGATCGTTCAACTGCGGCGTGGTGCGGCGGATGGCATCCACGAGCAGGTCATACGGCTTATCGTCCACATCCACTACGCCGAAATTGACGTCCTCCCCGTCGCTGGTACGGCCGGAAGGCGGCTCATCCATCCATTGAAACCAGTCGGCGCCGATGATGTATGGAACCCGTGCCAGCCGGGTGGTGAATGTCGCATAGCCCTCGGCCCTGGCCGACTGGTCGAGCACCTGTGCCGAGAAGCCGACCGCATTGCGATTGCCGCTTCGCCCGTCGAGCGCGTGGAACGAATATTCGGAAATGATGATCGGCTGTCCGCCGGAAAGATCGTGGAGGCGCGTGATGACCTCGGCGTCCAGCTTGCCGTCGCCGGGATAGATGTTG
>JBBQCK010000084.1:0-8555 GCA_038318605.1 Tepidisphaerales bacterium
AATACTTGGTCTCTCAGCCATCGCTCGATGAAGTGCTTGCGCCGTTGCGAGCGGAATTTGCAGCCAGCGGCACGACTGAGGATGAGCTCATCGGGCAGATCGTCGCCGCTCGGCAGACCTTCAGAAATGAACATTGAAACAGATGCGCGCCGTCTATGATGCGGTAGTTTTTGTGCAGGCGATGATAAGCGGCACTGGACCCTCTGCCGAATGTGTTAAACGCGCGCTGAATGGACAGATATCGTTGTTCGTGAGCGATGCGATTCTCGATGAAGTGCGTGAGGTGCCGCTTCGGCTGGACCTGACCAAACGATATCGCCACTTGACCGCAGCGAGAGTCGGCGCGTTTGTCCGTCAGATTGAGGGCGCGTCAATCCATATCCCGCGCCCGCCACGGGCCTTCGAACTTCCCCGGGATCCCCAAGATGAGCCTTACACAGATTTAGCCATCATGGCCGAAGTCGCCTATCTCGTGACGTGGAACCGTCGTCATCTTAACTACCTGATGAACGAGGATACCCCGGAGGGGCTAGCGTTCTGCGCTCAATTTCCGAATCTCAAAATTCTCACTCCGCCCGCACTGCTAGCAGAGATTGCTTCGAAGACCATTTGACGCCGCGTTCGGTATCGGTCAATGGCCAGTCACCCCGCTGCGCGGATCTTTGCGGTTTCGCGGAGGACGCGCGCTTGGTAGGCCTCGTGCAACTGGCGGGTGATCGGACCGCATTTGCGGGCGATGCGATGCGTGTCCCAGTGGCTTACCCAGCTCAGCTCGCGCGTCGTGCTGGTGATGAAAATTTCCTCGGACTCCATCGCCTGGCCGAGCGACAGAGGTTTTTCCTCAACCGGGATTCCCGCGTCGGAGGCGATTTCCAGAAGCACCTGGCGCGTGATTCCTGGCAGAACACTTGCCCCGGCCGCCGCAGTGACAAGCGTCCTGCCGACAACTGCAAACAGATTGCTGGCCGAGCATTCGCTGAGCATGTTTTCGCCGTCGATGAACGCCGCTTCGTCAAAACCGGCGCTGAGCGCCTCATTTTTTGCCAGCACGTTTGGCAGCAACGCGATCGATTTGATCCAGCAGCGTTTCCATCGCTCGTCAACGACCGTTTTCAGCTTGACTGAAACCGCTTCGTCGGCCGGCGTCGCGGGGGGAAGGGATCGAACGTAAAACAGCAGCGTCGGCGGGCACGTGGGAAACTGGTGGTTTCGGCCCGCCTCGCCGCGAGTCACCTGTATGTACACCATCGCATCCGCAAGGCCGCTGCGAACGATTAACGACTCTATCTGGCGCGTCAGTTCGCGCTTGCTCATGGGCAGGCTTATTTTAATCCCCGAGCTGGAGCGTTCGAGGCGATGAAGGTGCTGCGCAAGCGTAAATGGCCGGCCATTATAGATCCGCACCACTTCGTATACGCCGTCGGCGAATTGAAATCCGCGATCCTCGACGCCGACGCGCGCTTCGCTCAGGGGCAGCACACGGCCGTTCAGCCAGATCAACTCACGAGATGCTTCCTGGCCATTCATTTTGCGTCACCTTCTGGCCCTTGCGGGAAACTGGCACCGCTATCCATGTTTGGAATATCCACACCCGGTGCATCGGGCGCCGGCTGATCGCCCACCGGGTCGCTGGCCGCGGACCGGAGCACCGGAGCGTCGGCGTCGCTCGCGATATTTTCGGTCGGCTGCGCCCCGGATTCGATCGGTAGCGCCGCGCCCGGGGCTTCGGCAAAGTCGCCGCCACGGGCTGTTCGTGGCGCAGGTTCAGGCGCAGTCATCGATACTTTGGGCACCGCGTCAAAAGTGGCAGTGTCATTATACATTGTCGTCGCATCGGCCCGCGCAATTAACGCCTCGGCCGGTGATGAGGCGGCCTGCTCATCGGGCGCAATCGCTGCCATGTCGGCGGTTATCGGAACTGCCTTGATGCCCGGGAGTGTATTCAATAGTCCCAGTCCCATCAGCAGCGCGGCGAGGATAGCGCCGCCGGCGCTGAGAAACACGCCCTGTTTGAAAGAGCGCGGCTTGTATTCCAGCGTCAGTTTGATGTCGCCAGATGAGAATTGCCCCAAATCGGGAATTGGAATCGCCTTGACAACACCATAAGCCGGCAGCACCACCGCCTGTCGTTCGACCGTCGCGGTATCTCGAGACCGTCGCTGTGACTTGCCGGTGAAATGTGCTTCCCAGCCGGGCGCGTAGCTGTCGCTGATGACGAGCCATCCGCCCGCGGCGCCGCTCAGATCGATTTCGATCTTTTCCGGCTGACTGGAATCGAGAATGCGAATGCGCGGAATCGATCGTGCCGGCGAGGTCCATTCGTAAAGAAAAGACGACGGCGCATCTTTTGTCACATTCTTGAACTCCCGCGGAATGTCGCGATCGACCAGCACCAGGTTCCGCGGATCAAAATCGGGCGTCTGCATGCGTTCGATCACCTGCTGCGGCGAATCATATGCCCTGGCATCTCGCGCCACCCACACCCGAGGCATCGCGCGCGGATTTTCATAGATGATTGCCTGCGCTTGGGCGGTCGAATCCGCCAGAAGCATTTCGCCCGCCAGTGGAAACACGGCGCGAATGCGATCGACAGCCTGATCGAATGGGGTAACCGCCGGCCAGACGCGCCGCCACGGCGCCGGTGGCGAGGGCTGGTAATCCACCGCCGGACCAGTCATGAGATATCGCATGCCCAGGATCGCATAGGCGCGCTGGTTGTAGTCTGCGATACGCTGCAGGTCCCAGGTCGGCGTGGAATTTTTCTCAATCGCGTTGAACAGGTTGTAATAGCGCTTTGCCGTTACAGCGTCGAAGGTTCTCACGTCGTAAAGTTGATATGGCACAGCCGTTTCCGGCATGAGCGCGCGATAGGTGCCCCCGACATGGAACCCAAGCGGCTGGGGCGCAGGGCTCTCGCTTGTGCCGGTCTGCTGGCGCTGCAGATAGGCGATGGCCGGGTTTTCCGGGAAATAGCTCGAGGCCGGCGAGCCACTGTTGTATGGAATGGCGAAGGCCAGCAGATCGACCAGGGCGAGCGCAATCCATGGAACAGCCGACGGCGCGCTTGTTGCAGGGCGGCGGTAGTGCCGCATCAGCAGCCAGCCGCTCAACGCGAGGATGGCGGCGGGAATAAGCATGCGCACGCCGATGAGGATGATCGACGTGTGAATGCGGTCGATGATGCGCGTCCAATGCGGAAGGTCGAATTCATGGCCGGTGGATGCGCTGGTTCCGGAAAAGCGCGCCTGAACCTGCTGCATGCCTTTTCGCAAAATCGGCTGGCGTGCGAGCATTGCTCCGACTGAGAGCAGCAGCCCGAGGGTCGCCACCGCGCACCCGGCGATCAGCAGCCGCCGGCCGAGCCGCGGATGCAACATTCCCAGCCGAAGTCGCACAAGCAATTCATCGAGTCCGAATCCGCTTAGAATTGCCATCGCCAGTGCAGAAGTCATCAGCAGACGCTGATTTTGAATCTGCGCCAGTTGCCGAAAATGCGAAACGATCCAATCCACGATCGGAAAGCGAATCGCAATGAGCAGGCAGATCAGTCCGACGATGGCGATGGCGAACATCCGTCGATCGCGGCAGCGACGAAGCGCATAACACGCCAGCAGCAGCGGCACGATACCGACGAAGCCGCCGGCCAATTCGCTGGTGTTGGGCAGGTGGGTTGCCAGCGAAATCTCATAGGGCGTAATGTGGTCAGGCGCGTATCCGTTCGCGTAGGGAAAGACCATCCCCAGCAGAAATGCCGGCCGCATTGAGAAAAATGACGGGGAGTGGCTCGCCAGCCTGATTTCCTCGCCTTTGCCTGATGCGCCGGTGTATTCAAGCATCGGCAGCCACGCCGCCCCCGCCAGCGCAAAGCCGACGACCAGCGCCAGAACAGCGGCCGGGAGCGCCCGCAGTGCTTTCATTGGTGAAAACCACGTCAGGCACACGGCAAACATCAGTCCGCAGGTTATCAAGAGATGTACCGACGAGCCGGGATGGCCGCCGAGGAATTGCGCTCCGAGCAGCAATCCGGCGACGGCGATGCGCACCGCGCTGGGACGGTCGATCAAACGCAGTAGCGCAATCAGGCACCACGGCAACAGGCACACGACATTGACGTGTGGATGATTCAGCCAGACAACGTTGAAACCGCAAAGCATGAAAGCGCAGCCACTCATCAGCAGCCCGGCCGGCATGACGCCGAATCGGCGCGCCAGCATCCATGTACCCATTCCCGCCAGCCAAAGCCGGATCGCGGCGCTGAGAGTCCACGACCACTCCGGCGGCAGCCAGACATGCAGTTGGGTCAGCGGATAAAAAACGGCGCTCTGGCCGTTGGCGAGGTATGGAACACCGAGTTGCGTGTACGGATTCCACAGCGGTATCTGCCAGTGTCGCAGCCGCTGGCGGGTGTAGGTCATCCAGGGAGCGAACTCGACCGTCTGATCGAACAAATTTAGGTTGGCGGGGCTTGGATCGGCCTCGTCCTTCCACGGCGGCATGATCTTGAGCGCATCGGTCGCGACATAGACGCGATGGGGCATCCATCCGGGGAGCGTTGCGATGATCGCGACGATAAGAAAAAACAGCGCCGCCCGCGCGGTGTTGTCGGACGGGGTGGCGGGCGGTGAAGGTTTCGGCTCCGCGTCCATGCGTGTTCAAATCGCTTCGGGCCGGCGAATGCGGGCCGCGTCTATGAGAAGCCACCGGGAAGTCAATGAGAATAGGGGCAAGGCAGTCGCCGTCAACGCCAAGCTCCGTATAATCTGCTCGCCAGATGAATTCCACTCCCCCGCCGGCCGATGCATCCGAAGTCTGGAATGATAGCCTCTTGCGCAATCCGCACGCCGTCGCCGACAAGCGATCACGTGTGAAGAGCATGTTCGCGGCCATCGCGCCGAGCTATGACCTTAACAATCGTGTGCACAGTCTTGGCGTCGATCAATGGTGGCGTCGGCGTGCTGTGGCGATTGCGAATCTTTCGGCTGGTGATCGCGTGGTCGATGTTGCCTGCGGTACAGGCGATCTGACGCGGAAATTCGCCCATCGGCTGGCCGTATTAGCACGGCGCAAGCAAGGCGAGCGGATCAGCGCGACGAAAAGCGGCGATAGCGGCGCGCCGGATGTGCTGGGAATCGATTTTACTTATGAGATGCTGCCGCTGGCGGTTCGGAAGCTGCGAATCGATCGTTTTTTTAACGGCGATGCAATGCGGCTCCCACTGGCGGATGCCTGCTGCGATGTGGTTTCGATCGCGTTCGGTATCCGCAACGTAGCCGACCCCCTGACGGCATTCCGGGAATTTCGTCGCGTTTTGCGGCCGGAAGGGCGTTTGGTTGTGCTTGAATTTTCGTTGCCCACCAATCGCATGCTTCGCGGCCTGTACAACCTCTATTTCCGCCAGATTCTGCCGCGGACAGCGACGCTGATCAGCGGCGATAAGACCGGGGCATATCGATATTTGCCGGAATCGGTCAATACCTTCATCGGCCGACAGCAGATGGCGGATATGATGGCACAGGCCGGTTTTTCAGCGGTGACGCAGCATTCGATGACCTTCGGCGTATGCATCTGTTATCGAGGGATTGCGGCCGATGAATTTTCGGCGCTGTAACGGTTGATTCCCGATAGCAGGCGTCCACTGCTGGCGGGCGGGGTCGGCTGTGCATAGAATACTTGGGCACGCAGAACGAAAGGCATCGGAGGAGCCCGCAATGGAGCAGGAACCCGGTATCCCCGCGGCGGTTGGCGGCGTCGGCACACAGGCCGGCGCTGCGGGGTGTCTTGCGCTCAATGCCAATGTGCTGGTGCTGAACAAGTTTTACCAGGCGATTCGCGTGGTGAACGTTCGCCGGGCGTTTTCGCTGCTCTGCCGGGATATGGCGGAAGTGATTCACATTGAGGCCGACGCTGCGGGGCACAGCCAGTGGCAGAATCTCAATTTTGATAACTGGCGAGAACTGTCGGATCTCAAGGCCACTTTTGAGCCGGACGAATACGAGTGGATTCACACCGTTCGGTTTCAGATCGCGGTGCCGCGGATCATCCGTCTGCTTTGCTACGACAAGCTTCCGCGGCAGGATGTGAAATTCAACCGTCGCAATATCTACGCCCGCGATGGCAACAAATGCCAGTATTGCGGCCGCAAGTTCCCGACGAACGAGCTGTCGCTCGATCATGTCGTTCCGCGCTCACAGGCGGGGCGCACGACGTGGGACAACATCGTCTGCTGCTGCATCAAGTGCAACGTCCGCAAGGGCGGCCGCACACCGGAGCAGGCGCGCATGCACCTCATCACGCGCCCGCACAAGCCGCGTCGCAGCCCGGTCATCAATATCCGACTTGCGGATAAGCGATACTGGAGCTGGAAACAGTTCCTCGACGAAGCCTACTGGACGGTCGAACTAAAATAGCCTCGCGAGCCGCGAATCACGCTGCTTGATGTGCGCATCCGGCTTCGCACCGGCCCGCGAAGGTGGCGCGGCAGTCACACGCTTCATCTATGGCCAGATTTTCGCGCAATTGCCGGGCCGAATGTCGTCGGCTTGGCGCTTCCCGTTTCCCGCTTTGGCGGAGCAAGTGCCCGAGACATCCGCTTTTCATGCGTCGGGACAGGCGCGACGGCGAATTGTTCCACCGCTTGTCCACAAACCCGATAACCATGTGCATATCGCGTTAATGAAGATTTTCTTAAGCGCGTACCTCCTTGTCCACGCTGGCAGTTGCGCCGGTGTGAACGTTAAAACCGATAAAGTCATCCTTGTCAGCGCTGCCGCGCGCGGCTAAGTTCGTCTCCACTCAAGGATGGGTAAGGGAAGGAATGCACCGGCGGGTTTTTCACGTCTCCGGCATTCGATTGACCACATCGTAAGGAAGCGATCTCAAGGACGGGTTTGAACCGCGGGATGGATGCCCGATGTACGCCGTGCGTTGGTTGATTCGGCGCGCCCCGGGCTGTGCTGCGCGCCATTTGGCTGATTTGCGGCGTTGGGAAGAGTGGAAAATTGGTCGGCGGTTGTTTCGTCGGCCGGTGAGAACAAACTCGCAGAAGGAGATCGAAGTGAGCTGCATCAGCGCACACGATCCTCAATTGGCGCGGCTGGCGGATGCCATCGCCCAGCGCGTGGGACCGCAGCGGTTTCATGTGTGGTTCAACAACTCGACCCGGCTCGATCTCAAGCAGGATGCCCTGGAGATCGCCGTCCCGAACGACTTCATCAGCGAGTGGATCGGCTCGCATTTTGCACGGCCGATTCAGGAGGCTGCCCACGAGGTGTTGGGCTGCCCGTTGAGCGTGCGATTCAATGTCATGCCGCAGTTGTTCGACGCCGCCGGCGAAGGACATTCGCGGCCGCGCGCGTCGGCCGGTGAGGAGGGCGCAGTTGCACTCGCAGAGGCGCCGGCGACCGGATCCGCGGAAGCGGAGGCCCCCCACGACGCCCGGCGCGCGGCGCTGATCGCCGCAGGCGCGGTCGCCGCACGCGCACCGCATTCGCATAACGGGCTGCATGCCCGGCGCATGGGACATGGCAATGGGCATGTCGTCGCGACAACCGATCACACAGGGTGCGACGCGGAGGAGGGCGTAATGACGTTTGGTCCGCGCACCCCGGCGGCGCGACGCGCTGCATCGCCGCCGACCTCTGCCGGGGCGGATCGATCGCCTCTTGCCAACAAAAGCGCCGCGCCGCGCCTACGCCATGAGCTTAAGGATTATGTCACTGGCGCATCGAATCAGCTTGCGTACAACGCCGCGTGCTACATCGCGGAGTTTCCCGGCGTCCAGTACAACCCGCTGTTCATCCACGGCGCCTGCGGCCTGGGCAAATCGCATCTCTTGCAGGGATTGTGCCGCAGTTTCATCGAACACCACCCGACCAAGCGGTGGATGTATCTCACGGGCGAGGAGTTCACCAACGAATTCGTGCAGGCGCTGCGCACCCACAAGCTCGACCAGTTTCGGCGAAAGATGCGCGATCTCGACATGCTGGCGATTGATGACGTTCATTTTATCGGCGGAAAGAAGGCGACGCAGGAGGAGTTTCTGCATACCTTCAACGCCATTGAAGCCAACGGCCGACAGGTCGTCATGGCCAGCGACAACCATCCGAAGATGATCGAGGAGTTTGGCGAGTCGCTCATCAACCGATTTGTCAGCGGCATGGTCGTGCGCATCGATACGCCGAACTACGCGACGCGATGCCAGATTCTGCGCACGCTGATAGCGCGTCAGGAAATGGACCTGTCCGAAGAGGTGATTGCCTGGGTCGCCCGGCGCGTGACACAGAACGTGCGTGAGCTGGAAGGCGCGGTCACACGCATCGGCGCGCATGTGAAACTCAGCGGCCGGGCCGCCGATTTGGAGATGGTGCAGCACGCGATGGGAGACCTCGATCGGCAATCGCGCGCCCCGATAAAGCCGGATAACATCCTGCATGCGGTGTGTGGTTATTTCGGGCTGGAAATGCGCGATCTGCTCAGCGGCCGGCGACAGCGCACGATCAGCCTGGCGCGAAGCATGGCGATGTATTTGATCCGAAAAACCGGCAAATTAAGTTATC